>NZ_JAWPOM010000039.1:0-15570 GCF_033344285.1 Vibrio sp. 779(2023) | reverse complement strand
CTATGCGTTAGGTTTTGTGGTTAAGGTGGTATGCGGGAGCCTCGGTATTGCGTTGCTCACACCTTAACAGGGCGTTAGTTGCCAAGGGGAAAACGCAGCTAAATCAGAATATTTAGGGCTAATGTTCGTACGTTTCTGGCTCGGTTTTGTATTTCAAATTTTAGCCTTTCAGTATTGTGCAAATCAGGCTTTGGTTTTTTGTGGTCGGACTTTCCGTTTCAGAAGCCAGTTCGCTTGTTGAGAGTCAACTCTATGATATTGTCTTTTCAAATGAGCTTTTTGGTGTTGTTAGGCTGTATTCTACGGCGTTGTATATTCCAAGTGGTTTCAGTGACAGGCGCTTTGAAACAGCGCCTGATTTGAGCTTCTTAAAACACGTAAAACTAGTGTTGGCAAAGCGGCAATTAACATCAAATCAAAGCGTTAGGTTTGGCAACTAACAAAGCATTCAAGAGGGATTCACAACGCTTGGCAGTTTTGGTTTGAATCAACTTTAGTGTTTACGGCACAATAGCTTAGGTTGGGTGGTGGCGTTGTTCACCCCTTAATGCGGCGTTATACAAATGAGGGAAATATGTCAATAGAGCATAAACTAGAATATTTTAAGAGTATCCAATTGGGCTTGGACACCACGATAAAATGGGCATTCACTTTGAATGGTGCAGCCGCAGCTGGGCTTATGACGTTTCTTGGTGGTGCGATTGATAAGCAAGATAAGTTTTCTGATTGGAGTTTGTTCGGTACAGCTATGACACTCTTTGTATCTGGAATGGTTGTTGCTGTCATTTGCTACGCGCTAAGGGTGTTATCTCTTCAATTTGCTTCGCAGTTGCAGCTACATGAATCAAGAGAGTTTGTTATGGAGCCTGGAGATTATCTTCAGATGAGCAACCGTTGGATTTACTCCCTTATTGCTAGTTTGTTGGGGTTTGTAAGTTCACTGATTTTGTTCACGTGTGGGGTATTACATGCGAAGTGGGCAATATTTGTATAACAAAGCATTTAAGAGTGATTCTCAACGCTTGGCATTTTCCATTTCATCGTTGAGTTCGGTGTTTACGGTGGTGTTGTTTAGTTCAGTGGACGCGTTGTTCACACCTTAATGCGGCGTTAGTTGCCAACGAGGAAAAGCGTACCTAAAGCAGAATGTTTAGGGTTAATGTTCGTGTGAGTTTGGTTGGTTTTTCGTATTTCAATTTCTAACGATTTGGGTTTGTGAAAATCGAACTTTGGTTTCTTGTGTGATTGGATTTTCTGTTTCGTAAGCTTATTTGGGTGTTGAAAGTCAGCTCGGTTAAATTATCTGCCCAAAAGAGCTTTTGGGCGTTGTTAGCCCGCGTTGTATATTCCAAGTCGTTTCAGTGACAGGCGCTTTGAAACTACGCCTGATTTGAGGTTTTGCAAAGCACGTAAAAACAGTGTTGGCAAAGCGGTAATCAACTTCAAATCAAAGCTTTAGGTTTGGCAACTAACAAAGCATTTAAGAGGGATTCACAACGCTTGGCAGTTTTGGTTTGAATTAGCTTAAGTGTTTACGGCACAATGGTTTAGGTAAGGTGGTGGCGTTGTTCACCCCTTAATGCGGCGTTATGTGCTTTGGAAAAAGTCTTAAACTTTAGATGACCATGTCTGTTAATCTTGGTATCAGTGATAATCAACTATCAAGGACTGATTTAATGTTTGATTGGACAAACCCTAAGCAAATCGATCTCACTCAACCATATCTGTATTTCATTAAGATCTCTACTGAACAAAAGGAGTTTCGCTACATTGGCAAAGCTTCGAAGAAAGCGAGGCTTAATGAGTACAAGTCTAACGTAGCAAAGATTCTCGAAGGAAAGTCTCGACGACCAGTATTAAAAAGAGATGGCTCTCTTCAATCACAAGGTAACTTGAAATACCGTTACGTTCACCTTGTGTTAGCTAATGCTCAAAAACGGGGTTGGGATATAGAGCATTACCCAATTGAAAACGTAGCTAAGCAAGACCTAAATTCCCGAGAGTTAGCACTTATAAATGAGCTTGAGTGCAATATGAATGATGGTTCAACTTGGTTCATTGAACAATTTTCTGAACTATCAGAGCAATTGCTATAAACAGTACGCACATAACAAACTGTTTAAGAGTGATTCGCAACGCGTGGCATTTTCACTATGCGTTGGTTTTGGTGTTTAATGTGGTATGCGGGAGCTTCGGTATTGCATTGCTCACACCTTAACAGGGCGTTATGTAAACAAAATAGCGGTTCACGTCGAGTTTTTTGATATTTGATGCTAGGTAGCGTCTGAGTCGATCTTAATAATGTTTCAAAATGAAGTTTTGGAGCATGAGCGCAGTGAATATTGTTTTAGTTCTATTTACGGTAAACCATTTTATTTACTTGTATTTTAGTCATTTTATCGAAAATGCGGTGAGTAGTAGTGGGGGAGCCGGAGAGGCTTCACTATACGGATTAGCTTACGGATTTCTGATATTACCTTTTCAGTTTCTTTTAGAGTTGGCTTTATTTTTTGCTTTTTTATATCAAGTTCTAATAGTTCGTCAATGGTGTGCTAGTATATGGTACTGGTCTACTTTCTTGCTTACGTTGTTTTTGATTCTTGATATCGGATACTGACTTTAGCTTGTTCACATAACAAACGCTTCAAGACGGATTCGCAACGCGTGGCATTTGTGGTTTGTGGTGAATTTAGTGATTTAGGTGGTGCGCGGAAACATCGTATTGCGTTGCTCACCACTTAAGCGGGCGTTATGTGCTTATGAGGAAAATTGACATGGAAGTGATAGAGGCCAACCCTGATTTGGCCCCAATATTAGCGAGCTATGCGAAAGAATGCCTAGAATCGGGTATTCCAAAATATTCGGGTGTGGAGCAAGATCCGACAGCTTATTTGTCAGGTTTGGTCGAACGTTCAAAGGCAATCTCTGAGTTACCAAAGGGATATTTACCTAGCACAACTTACTACTGTGTATCGAACTCCGAAATTTTAGGTGCAGTCCGAGTTCGCAAAGGTACTAATGCCAACGTAGAAAATGTCATTGGTCATATTGGCTACGAAACTAGACCGTCAGCTCGTGGTAAGGGTGTAGCCTCATTTCTGCTTTCTTGGGTGCGAGACCATGTTGTCACTGATTCAGTTATTGTTACTTGCTCAATTGACAATCCCGCATCTCAAAAGGTCATCGAAAACTGTGGTGGTGAATACCTCGGTAACTACACAGATGAGATTGAGGGTACGGTAAGGCGCTACCGTTTAGCACGCACATAACAAAGCATTCAAGAGTGATTCGCAACGCTTGGCAGTTTCGCTTCGCTCAAGTATAGCCAAGCGCCGCTCACACCTTAATGCGGCGTTAGCTTAACATTTAAGTTCATGAACAAGGTAGTCAGGCAATTATGCTATTTATAAATTGCAATGTTGTGTGAAACTAAACAAAAAAGTAGTAAGCATATTTGTGCTCAAGTTCCAATAAGTGTATTAAGCATTATCAAAATCTATATTGGAGGCTTTATGAGAGTGCACAAATCAAAAATTGCCGCAGATCCAGTTAAGTACTACACGCATTTGATTGGTATGGAAAAGTACGAAGCTCGTATGAGACAGGAGCCTAATGCAATTACAATTATTACAGGAATTGTACTTTATAGAGAGTTACCTAAGAACAAACAGTCCGAAGTTTTGAAGCTAATATTGGCTTTGAACGATGGCCAGTTGAAAGCTTCACTATATGGTTTAGTTTCTCAAGTGGTTGCAAATCCATACTGGTTCTCATGGTCACTTTCTGATCGGGAGCTCAGAGAATTTTTTGATACCAATAAGGATGTGACTAATATATTGAAAGGTCTTGGCATAGACTTCTCGCTCCCTCTCACAGCAGCAGGTATATCAGCATTTTTGCTTTCATCAGCGCAACAAGGGGTAAAAAGTGCTTCCAAAGAGGTTGCGACTCAGTTGAAAAAGCAAGTTACAAGCTCACCAGTTGCGCAGATTGCAAATAGACTGGGAGTGACCAAACAAGTTGCAGGCAAAGCATCGGCAATCTTGGTCGTAATGGTCAGTGTAATTGCTTATCAAACACACTTAAATGCAAAAGATGCGCGGAAGGAGCTTCTTCGCAGAGGTCTACTTCAACCGGAAGATTTGTAATGCTAGTTTTAATACTAATAGTGATATTGTCATTGGCAACAATTCATTTCTCGCATGTGCTATTGATGCAGTATATGTTCTCTGAAGAAAAGTTATCGCCGAGTACTACTTTTCTTCGTCCATTATCTTTGTGTGTTATGGCTGCATGTGCCCAGTACTATATTCTTTCAATGATAACAGGCTACAATTTACCCGAGGTTGCGGGATTGGCTCTCGTGGCTACGAATGCATTCTTCTTCGTTGGTTTTTATTTTGCGTACAAAGCAAGAGTAAAAAGCCTAGAAAGTAAAAAGCACTCCTGAGTCTATATTAAGCTAACAAAGCATTTAAGAGTGATTCCCAACGCATGGCATTTTTCATTCCATCGTTGGGTTTTGTGTTTACGGTGGTAAGGTTTAGTTTCGTGGTAGCGTTGCTCACACCTTAATGCGGCGTTAGCATGCGGGAGTAATATGAAGAAAATTCTCATCATCGGTAATTCTGGCTCAGGCAAGAGTTGGTTGTCGAAACAGTTATCCCGAAAACTTCATTTGCAAGAAGTTAACTTGGACTCGATTGTATGGGAGCCAGGTGGCTATAATCAAAAACGCTCCACCGGAGCAATCGAAAATGAAATTGCTAGTATAAAGTCTCAATGCAACTGGGTAGTTGAGGGAGTATTTGGTGCTTTAGCCGAACAGCTTATTTTTTCTGCTGACATGCTGTTGTTTTTGGATTTGGAATGGTCTGAATGTGAAAGTTCTCTTTATGCTCGTGGTTCGGAGAGCTCGAAGCAACTTAATGAGGAACAGGCGGAGAAGAAATTTTGTGAATTATTAAAATGGGCTTCTGAATACTCGGTTCGCGAATCCAAAAGTTCACGACAGTTCCATCAGCAATTGTTCAGAGATTTTCACGGTTCTAAAGTACGTTTCACAACACGCTCTCAAGTGAATGAGTTTGTAGCGGAAACAACATGCTAACAAACTGTTTAAGAGTGATTCGCAACGCGTGGCATTTTTACCATGTGTTGATTTTAGTGATTTAGGTGGTGTGCGGAGGCTTTCGTATTGCGTTGCTCACACCTTAACAGGGCGTTAGCACTATTTGGTGCCTTGGGAGACAGTTAGTGGCACAAGTAAGTTTAAGTGACTTTGATATTCCAAAGTCAGCAAAGTTTTATAAAGTTGATAAGAATATCAAGAAAGACCTTCTTGAGGAATGCACGAAAGAAATATCTAAAGATAAAGTAGGGCGTGTGCTTAATCGTAAGCACAGAGCAAAAATAAACACAATTAATGGTAACTTTGCACAAGTTACTTCTTGTTGTTTTAAGCTAGAAGTCCCACCAACATTTTTGAAAAATGTTAGTCTTAAAGAAACCAAGTATGCGTATTTAATCATTGTTGAATTTGATAAGTACTTGGCTGTATTTAAGAAGAACAGCTCAGATCCGTTCTCTCTGCTAAAAGAACATTTGAGCTTATTTTCTAGTCGTGAAATGGCAAGTTACATAAAAGAGTCAAATAATACTACTTGTGAGAAGTTGTCAGTTAATGGCATGTCAATAGGTACATATGACATATTAAGAAAATCATATGAAGCTCACAACTTAATAGGAACACTCCCAACATTTAATAGCCATAGACTTATACCTAGAATGGCTAAATTTAGCGAAAATGAAACAGACTATTCGATATCAGTTAATACGAGTAGGATTAGCGACTATTCTGGAAAATGGTCAATAGATCATGTTGTTGACTGGTGCTTCGATTTTAAAGTCCGACTTAAAAGGAATGTCGATTCGAACTTTATGAATCAGTTCTCTTCATCAATTGACATTAACGATCTTCCTGCCGGAGTTAAACCTACGAGCATGATTTTTAACTTAAATAGATTGCTTGAAAATATGGGTGATAAATATGAGCTCTACTATAGCGGTGGTTTAGCTTCACAAAAAATCGTTGATTTTGCGAAGAGTAAAGCCAAAAACATCTATGAAGTAATAAAAATAAATAATCACAGTCATAGCCTTGATGGTATAGATGTCAGTATCGTTAGAAATAGCAAATCATTCACTCTGAAGTCAAAACGTTTGTCTAGATTTTCATTGAAAAATCGTGAAACTGGTAGCTATATTAGTTTACTTTCCTTTATTAATACTAAAGGCTGCTTTGATATTGTATTTTCGGATCTTAGTTATTTTTATACAGGTAAGAGGCTTTATAAAGATTCAAATATGCTAAACAATGTAAAGTATATAACAAGCATATATGAAGGGGTAGAGAGGTTTAAGTATGCAAAAAATTAAAAATCTGAGAGGTTAATTACAAAAAATAGTGTGGACTTTCCATTCACTTCCCTTTTTTATCGAGTTCAGGAGTATTATAAAAGGGTATCGGACATAATAGTCTGCGATGACCTTGGTAGCCAGGAATGGGCGGATCACTTTATTTTTAATAAGGTTTCTTCTGGAACTCCTAAAATTACTTTAGTGCATAGCAAGGCTAAATCAGAAGACTCACATGGTGCAAGTGAAATGCAAGAAGTAGTTAGCCAAGCAGTGAAAAATCTAGGTAAAGTAATGCTTTCAACTACTGACCTAGATAGTAAGGAAAAACTATGGAGCAGAACATATATTCCCTCTATAAGGACAAAAAAAGGGCAACCCAAACCTCCTAAGATTATTTCTCATATTTCGAGGATAATGGTAAGTTATAAATATAACTATGCACACTTCAAGAGAAATGTATTGGATATAGTTTCATCTCCTAGTTGCCAGCGAGAAGTTGTAATTGCGGTAAATTTTGTCAAGAAAAGTGAAGTTGACAAGTTGGTGAAAAAAGCAAATAAAGGAAAGTTAACTTCACACGAAACACAACTGTTGTGGCTAATGTCATCGTTTGTTTCTGCTTGTATTGAAGTTGGAGTTAAACCTAAAGTTCTGTGTAGAAAATAGTGCTAACAAAGCATTTAAGAGTGATTCTCAACGCATGGCATTTTTCATTTCATAGTTGGGTTTAGTGTTTTCAGTGGCATGGTTAAGTTTTGTGTTAGCGTTGCTCACACCTTAATGCGGCGTTATGCGACCTAAAGGAAATTGATATTTATGGATAAGTTTGGAATGCTGCAAGAGCTCGGTGCGGGTGATTTTCAGCACCTCAATGGCTCGTTGGAAGCACACCTAAAAGGTACTGAGGAAGTTCTAATTAACTGGGGGAGTGGCGAATTACTTCAAATCGCAGGTCTCTTTCATGCCGCGTATGGAACAGCGGGTTTCGATGAAAATATGGTGTCGTTAAGCCAGCGCCAAGAAATAGCGCGAATTATTGGTCATGATGAAGAAGCATTGGTTTACTTGTATTGCTCATGCGACCGAGACTATGTATTCCCTCAATTTGGCAAAGTGCTAGAAATCCAATTTAAAGACAGGTTTACTGGTTCAACATTCGCACTCGACAATGCAATGGCGAAATTGTTTTGCGAGTTAACCGTCGCTAATGAGCTAGAGCTTGTTTATAGCAGTGAAGAGTTCAAACTTAAATATGGTGCTGAGTTATTTGAACTGTTCCAAGGTATGGATAGTTACTTAAGTCCTGAGGCTAGAAATGCGTACAAATCGGCCTTGTCGAATTTCGCATAACAAGGCGTTCAAGAGGGATTCTCAACGCTTGGCATTTTTAGTTTGAATCGGTTTTAGTGTTTACGGCACAATGGTTTAGGTTAGGTGGTTGGCGTTGTTCACCCCTTAACGCGGCGTTAGTTTACTTTGTATCATTGAAGTAGTAGAGGTTACTTAATATCGTGAATAAGATTCTTATGAAAATAAAAAAAATATGTGTCTATATCGATCAGATAAAGGCATACATAAATGACGATCCTGAAGAACCAGGCTCCTTTAGCAGTTATCGAAGTTCAATTCTAGATGCTGCTGCGTTAATATTAATTGTCATATCAATGGCAACAGTTTTTGGTTTTTTTGCTGGACTAACGTATGAAGAAATTGTCACTGTATATCATCAGATATTTGGTGAAAACTTCGGTCAAACATCATTTATGATAAGTATGTTTGTAATAATAGTTCTCAACGCAACCCTCTTAATTGTTACTGATTATCGGATGCTTAAATTCATAGATAAATTAAGGCTATTATTCCAGACTTATACTGTAACAATGTGTGTAACTGTGCTATTCGGAAGTATAATTAGTACACATACGCTTTTTAAAAATGACCAGATATTTGTTCTTATTTTAATATTTTCATCATTGACTGTGACTTTGTTTTTTACTTGGTTGAATAAAATTGACGCAAAAAAGTTGAGTATTGAAAACAAGCAATGTATAGGCTTTTTGGCTATTTGGACAATGTTGGCTGTTATCATGCAATATAAAAGTATTGTTATGCTTCATTGAATCAACAACCAGTATAAGAAAACTAACAAGGCGTTTAAGGCGGATTCACAACGCTTGGCGATCTCGCATCAAGTTAGGTTAAGTGTTTAAGGTACAATGGTTTAGGCTTGGTGGTTGGCGTTGTTCACCACTTAACGCGGCGTTAGCTGTATAGTGAAGTAAGTCAACGACTTAGCATATGAAGCGATGTACTATATTGGCAGTCGATATTATGCTTAAGAAATTATATGCAATACCAAGAAGTTAGTCAGCGTATTTATTACTCCAATAAAGAATACGTACCTGTCGGTGAAATCGCGCGTTCACTTATTGCTTTTGAAAGTTTGGTAAAACAAGCTCCAGAAGTACTTGAGGCTCTTTTCCCTGATGCTAAAGTAATTGATATTGAAGTTTTTATTAAAGAACTTCGGTCAGACAGCATTTGGGAAGACTTAGTCGTAAAACTGATTTTCGGAAATCAGCAAAGATTTGATGAATGCATCGATAACACAAGACAAAAACTAGGCATCGAGAAAATCATGAATAATAACCCCAATTTCTTGTCAGCTGTGCTAGTGGCAATGATTCTTGCTGGCGGTGCTTACTATTTAGGTAAGTCATCTGCACCTTCAGATAAAGAAGCTAAAGCTATTGTGGAAGCAAACAATAATACTATTATTCAAATTGGTGCTGGAATGGTTGACATGACGGCAGAGGAATTTACGAACATCGTTATTTCTGCAATCAAGGACAAGGATAAACTCGCTGAAAACTCATTAAATGTAGTAAAGCCCGCCAAGCTTGACCCTAACGCTACCATTACGTTCAACGAAGATCCGAATATTCAAATTTCTAATGCTTCGGTTCGTGCATTGCCTGAATATAAATCTAAATCAGAAGTATCCGAAGACATTGTCGAAGATTTCCATGACGTTAAACTTGAAATTCGTGCTATTGACTTGGACTCGGCAAAACGGGGTTGGGCAGTTGTAGCTCCTTCGTTGCACAAACGGCGTGTTAAGTTACAACTTGACCCTACAATTAAACCAATGGATCTCAAGAATAAGCTCTCAATTAATGGTCACATTACAGTTGTTTGGGGGGCTGATAACAAAGGTAGTCGTATACCAAAGCTTATATTCTTGCGTGAAATCCTAGATTGATAGTCTGCGAGTGAAATACAGCTAACAAACGCTTTAAGACGGATTCGCAACGCGTGGCATTTTTATTATGCGTCAAATTTAGTGATTTAGGTGGTGTGCGGAAACATCGTATTGCGTTGCTCACCACTTAAGCGGGCGTTAGGTTTCTCCACGGGAAACATCGAATACAAGGATTTTGGGTCATGGATTATGAAACGAAGCTACAACTTGCGCACAAAGAATTAAGTGACAAAGGTGTTTGGAAGTCGAACTACAATCCCCCACTTGTAAAGTCGTTACGTAAACTAGGACTGTGTTTTCCACCGCCTTATTATCAAAGCTTCTTTGCAAACGTTATGCTTTGTGCGACTTTCTTTGCTCCTGTTTGGGGAGTATTTCAATGGTTTCTTGTGTGGAACGAGTTAGGTAAACCAGTTTTAGAAGCAGTTTTCATTTCGTTACTTACTGGCGCTTTGTTTGGCTTGGTTATGGCAACCTTCTATTACATTAGGCGTAAGCAATTAAATCTAACAGATTGGGGTTCACTGGGGGAATAAGCCCAAAACCTAACAAATTGTTCAAGAGTGATTCGGCACGCGTGGCATTTTTACTATGCGTTAAGTTCAGTGGTTAAGGCGGTATGCGGAAACCTCGGTATTGCGTGCCTCACACCTTAACAAGGCGTTATGTGCCAAAGCGTCAAAGGAGAACTATGTTCAAAAAATTTTTGCTAAAGTCTTTAGTTAAATTTAAAGCTAGAGAACGGGTTTATCTTGGCTCTAAATCGTCATTGGAAAATAACGATATGTACTTTATCTGGGCTAAGGATTCGAAGAAATATTATCTGGAATCAATTGAAGGTGAAAATGTCCTAACTTTCCATTATCCAGACCCTGACAGTGATGATGCTGAAACTCACAAGATACCGTTCTCTCAACTGTCTCAATACGACTTGTTGATTAAACATCATTATCGCTTATGGCAATTAGAGTATACAACGTTGCTTAGTGCTTATATTTATAATGTTCTTGGTATTAATCGTGTTAAGTGGTTTTTCGAACAAAGTCGAGATAAAAAAACGATTAGTTATTACGAAAGATTTGAATTGTTAAGTGTGGTTCTAAAACATAGAGATGCGTCAAATAAAGTCAATTTCTATGCACTAAAGCGTGAAATTTATGGGAACAGCTCGGAAAATAGAACTGACTATACCCATAACATGGACTTGCGCTGGAAACTATTAGCCTTACAAGAAAGTGGAGATGTTAGTTTTAAAGATGAAGTTCTCCATCTGTCTAACATAACTGTGAACCCACAGGCTCTGAATACACTTTCGGCTTATCAAAGAGAGGAACGAAAGCACCGTGACAGTATTAGGATGGCTCGCATTCAGCAAACCATCGCATTTCTATTGTTTATTTCCGCAGTTATAAATGTGTACTTTACACATATAGCAGATAAAGGCACATAACAAAGCATTTAAGAGTGATTCCCAACGCTTGGCATTTTTTATTCCATCGTTGGGTTTAGTGTTTACGGTGGTCTGGTTAGGTTTCGTGGTAGCGTTGCTCACACCTTAATGCGGCGTTAAATATCTGGAGAATTACGATGGAACACAATACTGAAAGATACAAAGCTATCTTTGAAAGTATGTCCTCAGATGAAATCGAAGAAATGAATCGATTGAATGACGAGGAGCATTTTAGACAGGTTCGAGCATTTAAAGAGGGATACGAAAAAGGCGTATGTTATCTATGTAATAAGCCCTTTAAAACAATCAGTAAAAACGAACCTTGTCTTCATTGGCTTCTGCGACAATGTAAATTCAAAAAGAAAGACTTCCCTAAAATCTATTCTAAGTATGGCTATGGAAATATAGCGGCGTTTATAAGGTGGTGTGCAAACCAAGAACGCTTGTTATCAAACATCAATGATCTCGAAGCTGAGAAATCAGAAAGGAAAATCCTGTCTTACACAGTTAAGTGGAAAAACGTTGAATGGACATTTGATTGTTCAAAAAACGACTTTGAAGGGCACAAAGGTACATCAATAGATTACCCGCACTTTCACTTTCAAATGCGAATCGATGGTCGTCAATTTATAAACTTTAATGACTTCCATGTTCCGTTTAATGATCATGACCTATTCACGTTAAAAAACAGTCTAGAGCAAGGTGATTGGTTTGTTCAGAATTTTGGTGCAATAGGTGCTGGTATGCAGGAAGCCGTAAGTATTGAACCAGAAGATATAGTTGCGCATACGACTCCATCCGAAAATGAAGAAGAAGCTACTTATCACTTTTCAACTATGATCGACGCTCGGGATAATCCAATTTCTGGCGAGGAAATTTATGAAATTCAAAAGGAAGCTGAACGGACGGGTAAGTCCTTTGCTTTTGTTGCTCAACAGCGTCTAAAAAACCGTGCCAAAGTCCAAACAACTGTAAGTGCTGCTGATTCAATTCCAGATATAGCGGCAAGAACTGAGCACAAACGTAGATAAGAAATTTAACAAACAATTTAAGAGTGATTCCCCACGCTTGGCATTCTTGGTTTGGGTCAAGTTTAGTGTTTACGACGTCCATGTTGAGTGTTGTGGTTGCGTGGCTCACACCTTAATTGGGCGTTAGCTTAGTAAGAGGAAAATTATGACTTTGTTTAAAATGTCATTATTTGAAAACTCGGTTAGTTTTTTCCGAGAGTCATTAGAGCAAGCTATAAAAGCAGAATCCAATGATGAAAAATGGAAGTTCGCCATTCTTATTCAAATTCAAGCGATCGAAACAATTTTAAAAGAACGGTTGAGTTTAGAACATGAAGTTCTCGTTTATACGGATATAGATAAGTGCAGGAATACTGTAAACCTCAAGCAATCCATTGAACGTTTGAAGAAAATAGCAGGTGTTACCTTAGTCGATAGCGATCACAAGACAATAGAAACTGCTGCTGAGTTGAGGAACAAAATAGTTCATTTCGATTTTGAATACTCAGTAGAGCAAGTAAAGTCCCAATTTATCCGACTAGTCGGCTTTTACATTGAATTTGCTAAGAAGCAACTCGATGTTCATGTTATTGACTTGCTGAGTGATAATTTGAAAAGTGAGTTATTTAAGTTACGTGACTATGTTGAAGAGTTAGCAATTCGAGCAAATGCACAAATAGAGGTGCAAAAAATACCTGCAAGCGACATATGGACTTGTCCACTATGTAAACACGATGCTTTCGTAGTATTTGATGGGCAGGACAAATGCTATGTATGCGGACATGCTGAAGAGCTTGTTGAGTGTGAACAGTGCGGGAAGTATGAATTCGAGCATGATATCCAAGAATATGACTTTGGAAACCTAAAAGGGTGGGAAAATATCAAGCTGTTTTGTTCTGAGTGCTGGGATAAGCTTGAAACAGAATATCACGAAGAATTTTGGGAACTAAGCTAACAAACTGTTTAAGAGTGATTCGCAACGCGTGGCATTTTTACTATGCGTTGGTTTTAGTGTTTAAGGTGTTATGCGGGAGCTTCAGTATTGCGTTGCTCACACCTTAACAGGGCGTTATGTGCTTTCGGAGAAAACGATGAATAAGTGTCTAATCATCATATTGGCTGGTCTTTCGTTTGGTGCCCTAGCTGAAGAAGAGTCCATTGACTGTAATAATGCGATGACTACAATCGAGATAAATCAATGCGCCGCTATTGAACTAGAGTCAGCACAAGTTAAATTAGACAAATATCTAAGCTCTAGCTTTGAACACAACTCTTATGATCCAGAACTAATAGCAGCAATTAAACTTGCTCAACAGGATTGGCAAGCATATATGTCCTCTCACTGTGATTCGGTTTATACGCAATGGCGTGACGGAACTATTCGTGGAATTATGGCGATATCGTGCAAAACTAAGTTAACTAAACAAAGAACACACGAATTATGGGAAAACTTTTTAACTTATATGGACAGTACACCACCAGTTTTACCGGAGCCAAGTGTAGAGTAGGTTTCAACCACGCACATAACAAACTGTTCAAGAGTGATTCGCAACGCGTGGCATTTTTACTATGCGTTGAATTTGGTGATTAAGGTGGTATGCGGCGGCTTTTGTATTGCGTTGCTCACACCTTAACAGGGCGTTATGTTTAATCACGTAAAATCAGTAGGTTGTGTCTTTTATTTGCTTCCTAAGTCATCCAATTTAGGTCTTTTCGGCAAGTTGGCATCGTTGGACGCTGCTTTCCGGACATTTATTCTTTAGCGCTAAAATTCTGAGAGTTGCCTCACTGAATTTCGGACAAAGTTTAACGTGAGTTTATTTGGCTCAATCTCAAACTTAGAGCGTCAGTCATCGCGTTTTCTGCACTAACAGTTTAAGTCTAAACTGCTCAAAATTATGATTTAACCCAGTTTTAAGCTTATGGTTTTGATTGCAAAAGTAAGTCGGGTTAAACTTCCGTATAGTTTAACGTAAGGTATTGAATCTTAAACATAACAAACAGTTCAAG
The DNA here is from genome assembly GCF_033344285.1 of Vibrio sp. 779(2023). Classification (NCBI taxonomy): domain Bacteria; kingdom Pseudomonadati; phylum Pseudomonadota; class Gammaproteobacteria; order Vibrionales; family Vibrionaceae; genus Vibrio; species Vibrio sp. 779(2023). Next base: position 1,418 of record NZ_JAWPOM010000039.1, on the reverse strand, counting down.
AGGGATTCACAACGCGTGGCATTTTTACTATGCGTTGTTTTTAGTGTTTAAGGCGGTATGCAGCGGCTTCGGTATTGCGTTGTTCACCCCTTAACTGGGCGTTATATGACACGAGGCTCGCATGGTGATACCATCAATCGAAAGTTCATTATTTAAATTGGAAAAATGATATGTTTAAAAAAATAATATTATTAAGCCTAGCTGCGCTATCTTCTGGTGTTTATGCCGATACCAGTGATGAAATTAATGAATGGTATATTGCTCAAAATGGGCAATACCTCATCCGAGATTCAATCAATGATGGATATTACGCAAACTTAAGCTCCAATCAACGTGGAGATTTAAACGTCTATTTACAGTTTTGGGATGAAACTAAATGTAAGACTGATGGCGATAAAGTCATGGGTCACGATCCATTATATGTTAATGATAAGCTTGTTAAGTATTCACAGGCATGCAATGGTTCGTGGCGAACCTTTTTCCCATCTACTGAAGCTGGCAGAAAATACATAGTGTCCCAGTTTAAAAAGAAGAACTTAGTTGAGATAACAACTTATAAAAAAGACTTCAAAGTTCTTTTTTCCGCTAAGGGCTTCACAAAGCTATTCAATGAGAAACGAATGCAGTTAGATGCAATATAAGAAGAATCATATAACAAAGCATTTAAGAGTCATTCCCAACGCTTGGCATTTTTAGCTCATGGTTGGGTTTCGTGTTTATGGCGCAATGGTTTCGGTTAGGTGGTTAGCGTTGCTCACACCTTAATGCGGCGTTATGTTTACTTGTATTTCAAGGGCTTAAAGTTCTTAGGCTGAAGTTCTTTGTCCCTCTGGCAATCCGTCCCTAGTAGACTCAGCAAATCCGCATTGTCGGTCTAAGTTCTTGACTCTCTCAGCCCGTAAAACATGCCAATGTTCGCGGGTTGCTTCATTGTCAGGTCGTGGCGGTTGGCTTCTGATTTAACTGGCTCAAAGTCGCTTCTAGGTTCTTCGCCAATTAGCATTTCGGCTTGGCAGTTGCCTCGGCAATTTGCCATTGTTTTGCGCTTTGGTTGGAAAGACAGGGCGCTTGTTGGAGCTTAGTGGGGTTGCCTCATTGGGCGGGGAAGTGGACTTGCTTGTTTTAGGTTGGTCGCTTTTGACGGCCAAGTTGGTTCAAGCTTTGTGGTTTAGCTCAGAAAACTAGTCAGAAATCGTAGTTCTTTCTCAATTAAGTCAGTAACTTGTGGTAAAACATAACAAACAATTCAACAGTGATTCGCAACGCTTGGCGCTCTCACTTCGGGTTGAATTTAGTGTTTACGGCGCAGTTTTTGGGTTCAGTGCTTGCGCTGCTCACACGTTAATTGGGCGTTATATGCAATACCAGACAAAGGAATGAAGTACCTATGGAGTTAAAAGTAGACACAGATAATTTTA
>NZ_JAWPOM010000038.1:0-17816 GCF_033344285.1 Vibrio sp. 779(2023) | reverse complement strand
GCAGCAATTGGCGCTGGACTAAACAAAGGCCCCCTTTTAGGGGGGCTCACACAAAGCCACCTTCTTTAGAAGGTGGTCATTTACTTAAAGCAATTTGGCAATTACTCTTTGGGTTTCAGAGCTTCGCGCTTTTCGATTAAAAAATCCATCAAGACGCGGATTTTTTTCGGCATATGCTCTCGTGAAGGTATATATAAATAAAACCCTGGAAACTCTTTGCACCAAGGTGTCAGAACTCGGGTCAATCTTCCCTCATCTATGTGCTTTTCCACCCATAAATCAATATGCTTTACTAAACCCACACCCTGTATTGCAGCTTGTAACATACTACAGTCATCATTAAAAATAGCATTGCCTTTAGGCTCGAAAACGAGGGTGCGCTTTGCAACATCTGGAGAGGTTAGCGACCAATGATCAATTGTTCCGCTAGAGGTAAAACGATAAGCAAGGCAATTGTGACCTTCTAAATCCTCAGGAGTTTGAGGTAGTCCATTTTGCCTAAAGTATTCAGGAGAGCTCACTATTGCCGTTGTTAACGGCGGAGTAATAGGGATCGCAACCATATGTTCATCTAAGCTTAATCCTAAGCGAATGCCTGCGTCAACGCCTTCTGCGACGATGTTAGAAAACCCATCATCCATGATTAGCTCTAGGCGTATTTTAGGATAACGAGAGAGGAACTCACCTAGATAGGGCTCAATAAGCAGCCGAGCAGCGGTTCTTGATACACTGATACGGATTAATCCCGAAGGCTCAAGATGAGAGTCGTTCAATTCGTTAACGACCTGCTCAATGTTCACCAATGAAGGTTGCAAAATATCAAGCAGACGTTGGCCTTCTTCCGTCAGCGACATACTTCTGGTGGTTCGATTAATTAACCGAACTTGTAGCTGTTGTTCTAACGCTTTTAGGTGTTGTGATAAGGCAGCACGGGTTACCCCCATTTCTAAGGCTGCTTTAGTGAAACTGCGATGGCGAGCAATATGTGCAAACCACGTCAGTGATGAAATTAAAGAAGGTTCTATTCTCATTTGTTAAGTATAACTAAACAGTCATGTAGATAAAACGATATTTATCCGAAACAGTGTGTTGACTAATATTACATCGAAGCTTAGGTCAGCCTGAGATGAACAGTTAACCTCTAATGGAGAATGTCGCTATGTCTAAAGTCACTTTCAAAAATCTCAATGGTCAAGGTATTGAGATTTCAGCGGTTATCAACTTCCCTACAGATTTTGATGCAAGTAAACAATATGCGGCGGTTGTTGTTTCACACCCAGGTGGTGGCGTAAAAGAGCAAACCGCAGGCCTATATGCGAGTAAACTTGCAAAAAGCGGCATAATTGCCATTGCGTTTGACCGTTCGTATCAAGGTGAAAGTACAGGTGAGCCTCGCCAAATGGAAAACCCTTACACGAGTACTGAAGATGTGAGCGCAGTCGTCGACTATCTGACAACGTTAGAGTACGTCGATAACGATAAAATTGGCGCAATGGGGATTTGTGCTGGTGCGGGCTATAGTGCAAATGCAGCGATCAATGATCGTCGAATCAAAGCACTGGGTATGGTTAGTGCCGTAAACATTGGCCAAATGTTCCGTAATGGTTGGGATAATTCGGTTAACGATGCTGACGCTGTTGGTTACTTAGAATTTGGTTCGAATGCTCGCACAACCGACACGAATGGTACAGAATTCGCGACTATTCCTCTAGCTCCGATGCGTGAAGAAGATGCCTCAAATGCAGAGCTACGCGAAGCTTGGGAGTATTACCACACACCACGTTGTGAACATCCAAATGCGCCGGGTTTTGCTCTAACTCGTAACTTAAACCAGATCATTACTTACGATGCGTACCACAAAGCGGAAGCATTCCTAACTCAGCCAATTCTTGCTGTCGTTGGTAGTGACGCAGGCAGCAAATGGATGAGTGATGACCTGATAGAACGTGCAGCGAGTTCAGATAAAACCTTGTATGCCATTGATGGTGCAAACCATATGTCGCTTTATGATGTTGCCGAATACGTCGATGACGCAGTATCCCAACTCGCATCTTTCTTCCAACGCACTCTTTAATATTCCCGATGAAAGGCTCAATTGCTTCGAGCCTTTCTGCTCTCAAGGCTTTTTACTCTTAAGGTATTGATTATGAATATGCAAAAAATCACTTTTAGAAATGCTGATATGGCTTGGGATATGTCTGCATTAATTTTATTTCCAGAAGGCTTCAATGAATCGAAACGCTACCCAACAATGATAAGTGTTCATCCTTTTGGTAGTTGTAAAGAACAAACATCCAGCGCTGTCTATGGTAAAGCCCTTGCTGAGTTAGGTTACGTCGTGATCGCATTTGACGCGAGCTTCCAAGGAGAATCGGGGGGATTGCCTCGCTACGTAGAAGATCCAAGTCAACGTGTTGAAGATATCAGTCGCGTTATCGACTATGCAGTGACTTTACCTTATGTCGATGAGAATAGAATTGGTGGACTCGGTATCTGCGGCGGTGGTGGTTACATGATCAATTCAGCCCTAACCGAAAAGCGCTTGAAAGCTGTCGTAGGTATTACGCCTGTTAACTTAGGTCGCTTGTTCCGTGAAGGCTTTAGTATGTACGACCCTATCGCCAATCTTGAAGCTATGGCTGCACAGAGAACAGCCGAAGCTCGCGGCTCAGAGCTGAAAATCGATGAACTTCTTCCTCCAAATATTGAATTTGCAAAAGAAAATGGATTAACAGAACGAGACGTGTTCGAAGCTACTGAATACTACAAAACATCACGTGGACAAACCGAAGGTGGTGCAACTCGTATGCTGTTTTCACATGCACAGAAAACACTGAGCTGGGATGCCTTTGCATTTGCCGAAACGTTATTGACTCAGCCTGTTATGGCCGTGGTAGGGCAAAAAGTCGGGGCGTTTGGTGCTTATCGTGATGGGCAGGAAATTTATGGCCGCTCTGTTCAATCAAAAGACCGACAGCTGGTTAATTTGGAAAATTGGTCTCACTATGAACTGTATGACCATCCAGAAGCAGTCGGCATTGCAATGGACAAGGTTTCTGCATTCCTTGGAACACACTTAAAATAATCTAATAAGTTAGAAGCGTTTTGTAGAGTTGCAAAGCGCTTATTTTTAACAGCGTAAGATATAGTTCGAAGCGAGTAGGTCGGTAAATCTTCGTGCGAATAACCTCATCTACAGGCTATTGACTAAATACCACTGCCAAATACTGTTTAAGACAATGTACACTGAAACCTAATTAAAGGCGTTAGATAGGAATGAAGTTTAATTTATGCGCAAATCAGATAAGAAGGTCGAGAATCTAATTAGAGAAGTGTTGACCGAAGTTTGTGAAGATACGCTAAAAGGCTACGATGGCTTTCTTTGGGTGACTCATACCGTCAAATTCTCTTCTTTTCCACAAAGCTTAGAAATAGTCTGCGTCTTCGAAACGAAGCAAGATCGAGCTAACTTTTTTGAAGGAGAGGGCCGCCAGCATGTTTCCACAACTATTCAAAAGGCCTTTAATAAGGTAGGAGTGCAACTAAAGAACGTCAGTAAGCAAATCAGTTACGATACAAAACAAAAGCATTAGCCGCGCAGCAATGGTCCGTAATAAAATGGTGCTTGGCTACCTTGCTATAAAAATGCAAAGGGCACTGGATGGGCAATGAAGCTTCGGCTCACTTAGATATACATCGGTGTAACTACGAGTTATGGAGTTATGGAGTTATGGATTGTGAATACGGTTGGTTTTCTAATGTTGCCTTAAGAGGCAATGATTAGTCGTTTACAATGAGTAAAGTACAAACTTCTGCATGGTGGATATCCGCAGAAAATTATTGAAAAGAAAGGCTCTAGCTGGAGCGGTCTATCATTTTCTTTGGGTTACCTCGACTATGAATAGCTTAATTGCTATGTTTCGCAAAATATATGGATATTCTTCTGCTCGTTATCTTCAGATTCCGTGCAGAATAATGTGTTGACCGGCTGAGGGAAAAATGAAAACCAAAATAATAATGTCTTTTCTACTCGCTACATTGTGTGTCAGTGCCAGCGCCAGTACGATTGAGCCGAAATACCATTCTGCGCTAACAATCAAAACGGGATTCAGTGAAGACAGAGATAAGCCAGTAGAAGTCTATTATTGGTATCCCACAACGAACGAAAAAAACAATTTCACGTTTGGTAGGGGGAACATTTTTAAATCAGTCGAAACGCAGTTAGATGCCCCTTTAGCAAGTGGAAAATTTCCCGTTGTGCTTTTGTCGCAGGGCGGAACACGGTCAGCGTTTTCCCACAGTGGTTGGATAGCCTCGAGCCTGGCGCAACAAGGTTATGTCGTTGTGGTACCAAAGCCTCCTGCACCGAACGAAATCAATGCAGAAATGGCTGTTGATGAAATCACATTCAGAACCAGTGATTTGGTGCTTGGGCTGAACGAATTAAGTTCGGTCGGGATACTGTCCGGAGGCGTAGATACTGATGCAGTGCAGGGGGTCGGCTTTTTTCTGGGCGGCACATCTATGCTGATGCTCTCCGGAGCGCAAATAAGCCCGGAGAAATATCGAACATCGTGTCACAACGCCACCAATGTAGACTGTCATTGGTTACGTGAAAATAACGTTGATATTACCAGCATCCCGGATAAAAAAATCCCCCGATTTCAGTCTGAAAACAAACTGAAATCGGTCGTCGTTATCAACCCTGAGCTAACGAAAACCTTTGTCCCTGAAACTCTGGCCTTGATGAACAATGCTATCACCGTGGTGGCGCTCTCTGATCGGCTACATCCCGCACTGACACCAGCTGAATCATTTGTTGCTCTTCCCAATGTGACATTTCAAGAGATCCCCAGTGCGAGTCAGTTTAGTGCGTTCGCAGAATGTACTGAGCGTGGTATTAAAATTCTTGCATCAGAAGGGGAGGAAGCACTTTGCCAGGAGCGTGATGAGGTTTCTAGAAAGGACAATCACCAGAAAATTTTGGATGTAATTCTGACTAGCCTAACAAAGCCACAAGAATAGCAACAATGTGACACTTTCTTACACATTGTCTGTTCGAGTAAGCAAAGCGAGGAGTAAGTTTTGTGCAGGCTTATCCCTCCACCATAGTGCAAGACGTACTAGTGACCGTATTATTTGCCTTAATTAAGTACTTGTCCCAGCATTTTAAAGCTTAGAAGAACACACAAAATACCAACGATTTTCTTAAGAACTTTATTTGGGAAATACGCTGCACAACGCACGCCGAGGCTAGTAGTTAAGTAGCTACTAATGGAGAAGCTGATCATTGCAGGAAGGTATATGTATCCTAAGACTAAGTTGTTCCAATCTGTATTTTCCCATCCGTTTAACATGTAACCGAGGCTTCCTGACAGCGCGATAGGGAAACCTATCGCAGCAGAGGTACCAATAGCACGTTTTACCTCAAAATTTTGCTGGACAAGATAGGGGATGATCAACCCCGCACCGCTTATAGAGACAAGTGCTGATACAGAGCCAATCACCGAGCCTACAGTGATATTACCGATAGCCCCATGTGGGTTAGGGTTGTACTCATTTTCAGTGTTGAGGAACATCTTATAAGCAACATACAACATGAATACGCTGAAAAAGCCTGCCAGATAGACGCCTCGTAGATACGATGCTACGAATGTGGCGCAAAATGTTCCGACTAGAACTCCGCTCAACATTTTTACTACCATTGTCGAGTCTACATTCTCTTTTTTGTAGTGAGCGCGCATGCTGCCCAATGTTGTAACAATCATCGAAGCCATTGATGTCCCCAACGCAAGATGCACTACTTCCGTATCAGCTATTCCCTGTAGTGAAAATAGAAACGCAAAAATAGGGACGGCCATTCCACCACCACCCACACCAACGAGTCCTGCGAGAAAGCCAATGCCCAAGCCTGCCGTAATGTAATAGATAATAAAGATAGGTTCGTTCATGATGGTTCTGCCTTCGATAAAATGGTCGTTGCTAAAATGTTACTCGAACGCTAACTTGCTATGGTAACGTTAAGAGGACAGAAAATAATGAATAATGGCCAAAATGGAATTGAGTAAATAAAGTGACAAACTCTGATTACAGCGAATGGAAAAATGGCGCCGCACTGATCGTTAAGGAGTGGCAGCATGAAAGGAGCGACTTCAACCATTTGGATCAACGGCCACATAATTGGCACAGTCATCATCGAGGCCAGTTACTGTGTATAGATGAAGGGCTAATTCAGGTCAAAACCGATGAAGGAACGTGGATACTACCACCTCACCGAGCTGGTTGGATCCCCCCGGGTGCGATGCACAGTGTTTATTTTTGTGGTTCTCTGAAAGGTCGTTCATTACTGTTTACTCCAGAGAGTTGTGAGCGGTTTCCAATGAGACCTTGTGTTATCCAAATGAGCGATGTGTTGAAAGCCCTATCGGTTAGAGCATCGATATGGAGCAAAACAGACGATCTATCCATACAGTCTTTACGTATTCTCGCCGTAATATCCGATGAAATCGTCAATAGCCCTCATGAGTCACTCCACATCCCGCTGCCCAGAGATCCGAGACTGCAAAAAGTTACTCAAGCAATTTTAATAGACCCAAACAGCAAACATTCTGTGGAGCATTGGGCCAATATTGGGGCAGTCTCATCTCGGACGTTAAGACGATTGATTCGAAGTGAGTTAAACATGAGTTTTAATGAATGGCGGCAACAAGTACTGCTAATACATTCATTAGAAATGATAGCTCGAGGGGAATCTGTAGGAGCGGTTGCACATGCTTTGGGTTATTCGACGCCCAGCAACTTTATCGCGATGTTTCGTCGGGTCTATGGCGATTCACCTACGCGTTACTTTTCTAATCGCGGAATATAATTTCCGTGCTCGCATGCTCATGATGTTCCCCTAATTATCTTTAATCAAAAAAGGTAAATATTGAAAAGATTAACTGTTATGTTATAACATTTCCTTGTTTGGGGCTCTACAATTTGTTGTTTAAAGAATTGATCTCACAACCAGTAGTCTCCTATTAAGAGAGAGTAAACGTTGATTTCTTCACAAGCGCTGTCTGACTTGACTCTACATGGGGTGGGACTGTGTCAATATGTCCGTGAACTAGAGCGAAATCGTAACGATTACTAGGTCTCATAGCCCTAGAAAATCAACGTTATTAAAACCTTTACCTGACCTTTTTAACGCTTGGGAGGAAGATATATGAGCATTGATGTAGTTGAGAACCCGCTTCGTGTCCAAACAACATCATCGTTGGCGATATCGACATCAGCGAACATACTTAGCGACATCTACAAACCAGAGCACAATATTGCCATATGGCAGCGAACGCTCTCGAAAGAGTTGACGAAGGACATTAATCTGATGCTGGCTCTGGAGCCTAGATTGGCACTGGTACAAAGTGTCACGCCAGATGATGCTGCACAATGGGTACGAAGCAAGTTAGAGGGCTATGCGTGTGCTGATGCGCTGAGTGAAGATGTTGCTTTAATCGTCGATATGTTCTGCTGTTTGTTTGAGGTTAAAGAAGCAGGTTTGAGACTAACTCGCCTAGACAGCCCGATGTGCCCGAAATTTCACTTTGATCGTGTGCCTTGCAGACTTGTCATAACTTATACCGGCCGAGCGACCGAATGGTTAACCAACGATACCATTGATCGCACTAAACTCGGTGCCGGTAGTCTTGGTCAACCTGATCACCTATCGGGCTTATACGACTCTGAAAGTGCCATACGACGAATGCAGCCTGGCGATGTTGCCCTGCTCAAAGGAAGTGGTTGGGAAGGCAATGAAGCCACTGGACTTATACATCGCTCTCCACATGTTGCAGACAATGAACGTCGCTTACTACTCACATTGGATTTCATCTAGAGATATGAGAAAGCTCAAAACGGTAGATGACGTCATGAAGCAGGTAGAGAAAATCTGCCTGCTGCGAGGTAAACAACTCACTACTAAACGGAAATTGATACTGACTTCACTGCTATATGCGGAGAAGCCGCTTTCTGCCTACGAACTAGTTGACTACTGCAATCACAACTTTTCTCAAAACATTCAAGCGATGTCGGTTTATCGAATACTCGATTTCCTTGAAGCAGAGCACTTTGTCCATAAGCTCAATACATCTAGTAAATACGTCGTTTGTTCTCAAATCGCGTGCGATCAGGAGCATGGCGTTCCACAGTTTTTGATTTGCTCTCAGTGTGGAAAGGTTAGTGAAATAGCGGTTGAAGCCAATGTTATTTCTAGCGTATGTGCGAAAGCCATACAAGAAGGCTTCACCGTTCTTAGCCCACAATTTGAGATTTCCTGTGTTTGCGATGAATGCGCAAACCGCCCCCTATGAGGCAGACACACGATCTCCCCTTATAGCTTCACAAGGTGACCGAGTATTGGCCACATTTATAAATTATCTAAAAGAATGAATTATGTCAGCAACATTGATTAAAAACGCTCGGGTGGTCAACGAAGGAGCCATTACCGAAACAGATTTACGTATTGTTGATCAAAGAATTGACAAGATTGCTACTAATATATCCGTACAACACGGAGATATTGTAATTGATGCTAAAGGGGCTTATTTACTGCCAGGCATGATTGACGATCAAGTGCATTTCCGAGAACCTGGGCTGACACATAAAGGCACAATTGCAAGCGAGTCGCGGGCAGCGGTAGCCGGCGGTATTACAAGCTACATGGAAATGCCCAATGTTAGTCCGGCTACAACGACTATTGACTCGTTAGAGCGCAAGTTCGCTCTCGCTAAAGAAAGCTCGTTTGCGAATTATTCTTTCTACCTCGGTGCAACCGAAGACAATCTTGAACAGATTAAACAACTTAACCCCAAACAACATTGTGGTGTGAAAGTATTTATGGGGGCATCAACAGGAAATTTGTTAGTCGAAGATCCGCAAGCGTTAGAGTCAATTTTTCGTGACTCTCCAGTACTCATTGTTACTCATTGTGAAAGTGGGACTGTTATTAAACAAAACCAGCAAAAGCAAAGGCTTAAGAAGCCAGGTTTCACTATCGAAGACCATCCCATTTTGCGTGACGAAGAGGCCTGTTACGCTTCATCTTCTTATGCGGTAGAACTTGCCAAAAAGTATCACAGCCAACTGCATGTGCTGCACATCACAACGGCGAAGGAGCTAACACTTTTTGACGAGGGAGACATTCGAGACAAATCAATCACCGCGGAGGCTTGTGTTCACCATCTTTGGTTCAGCAACAAAGATTATGGCGCTCTTGGTAACTTGATCAAATGTAATCCTTCAATCAAGTTTCCTAGTGACCGCGATGCGTTGTTAAAAGCGTTAAATACGGGGCAAATAGATATCATTGCAACAGACCACGCTCCTCACACTTGGCAAGAAAAACAAGTGCCTTACGAGCAGGCTCCAGCCGGACTGCCGTTAGTTCAGCATGCGTTACTTACTCTCTTCGAGCATGTCCGTTTAGGTCATATGAGTTTGACTCAAGTAGTCGAAAAAACTGCGCACAACCCGGCCATTCGCTATGGCATTCAAGGCCGAGGTTTTATCCGTGAAGGTTACTACGCCGATTTGGTGTTGGTTGATGCTCATACCCCAACACGAGTTAGCAACGAAAACAGTTTATATCATTGTGGTTGGTCGCCTTTTGCTGGACATGAATTTTCAGCTCAAATTCAAAAGACTTGGGTCAATGGCGCGCTAGTTTATGACAATAACAAAGTCATCGATAAACCAGCTGGAGCGATGCGTTTATCCTTCAATCGTTAAGTCGCTGACCGTAAAAAAAGAGCCATAAACAAACTGGAAGCATTATGTTAAGAAGAAACCCAACGGGCCATATGCCACAGGTGTCCTCAACAGCCTTTATCGATCCAACCGCTATTATCTGTGGCAAAGTCATTATTGAGGATAACGTTTTTATTGGACCCTATGCTGTTATTCGAGCTGACGAAGTTAATAACCATGGAGACATGGAAGCTATCGTCATCAAACGTGACACCAATATCCAAGATGGTGTCGTAATTCACTCTAAGGCAGGGGCTGCGGTGACCATTGGTGAGCGCTCATCCATTGCTCATCGTTCGATTATTCATGGTCCTTGCCAGGTTTGTGATGATGTTTTCATTGGCTTCAACTCCGTCGTGTTCAATAGCGTCATCGGTGAGAGGTGTGTTATTCGTCATAACTGTGTCGTCGATGGCCTCGATTTACCCGCTTATTTCCATGTACCACCGATGACCAATATTGGTGTCGGTTTTGATTTAGAGAGTATCTCTAAAGTGCCGCCAGAATATTCAGCTTTTTCCGAATCCGTCGTTTCTGCCAACCATGAACTAGTCCAAGGCTACCGGAGAATTGCCAATGAACTTTAATAAGCCACTGATTTCGCGAGTGCCGACTAACATCATCACTGGCTTTCTCGGGGTGGGGAAAACATCGGCAATAATGCACTTATTGACCCATAAACCGAGTCATGAACGTTGGGCTGTATTGGTCAATGAATTTGGCGAAGTTGGTATTGATGGCAGCTTGTTACAAGGCCAAAAAAAACAACAAGACCAAGTGTTTATTCGAGAGGTCCCCGGGGGATGTATGTGCTGTGCAGCAGGTCTTCCGATGCAAATCGCCTTAAATCAATTATTGTCTGAAGCAAGGCCAGATCGATTGTTGATTGAACCTACAGGCCTTGGTCATCCTAAAGAAGTACTGCAAGTGCTATCGACCGAGTATTATCGTCAAATTCTCGCTTTGCAAAAAAACATTACTTTAGTCGATGCACGTAAACTATCGGATCCTAAGTACACTGAGCATGAAACGTTTAACCAGCAAATCACTATCGCAGATACAGTGGTAGGTAATAAGCGCGATCTCTATCAAGATGAAGATGAGCAAAAGCTGACGGCTTATATAGCAAAGCTCGGTCTGCGGGAAACAAAAGTGATTTTCGCTGAACATGGCGCTATCCCTTTTCATGAATGTGAGGGAGCGACTCGTATTGACGTGCAAAAAACGCCCTCTGTTCTTTATCGTGAAAGAGAGAAAAAGTCACTTGTTCCTGAGTTGCCTATGCCTGAGAGCGGCATTCTAAAAGCAACCAATCAGGGGGAAGGTTTCTACAGTATCGGTTGGCGTATATCCGCTGAAAACGTGTTCGATCATCAAAAGCTGAGATTATTGCTGCTCGACCTCAAGGTCGAACGAATGAAAGCGGTTTTTATCACGGGAAGCGGTATTTTTGGTTACAATCTAACATCAGATGGACTCACAGAGTTTGAACTAGACGAGTGTTCAGAAAGCCGCCTAGAACTGATCTCTTCCGGTCTAGATGACCAATTTGAAGATAGATTATTTCGATGTTTGGAGAAGGCATCATGATAGAAAAGAGAAAACTCTCCTTTTAACCATAATGTCTTACCTCCTTAAAATTCTAGTGGGGTTTCTTTTAAAGCTGCGCTTAGGGCACTTATGCTGCCGTATTAGGGTGGGGTTAGTACCCGTATTTTCTGCCTATGCGGTTCAGGCACAGTTTTATTCATGGGGTGAGGTATCCACGTTACACGTGGCCTAATTACTTGCTTTAAGTTACACGGAAGAAACACGTCTTTTTTTAGCGAGGGCCATTGCTATATTTGCGGTACTGTAGGCGCTCTCATTGATAAAGTGCGGGTAAATTTCCCCTTTGCCATTCCAATGGATATCATAACCAGCGAAAGTCGCTAATAAAGGTGCTCCTGGTTTGACCGCCTCAAAATCTCTGCCACAAATAGTAGGGTGTACTAGTGCTTGCCGCATACCCTCTTGATCAAGTGGAACCCTGATTTCTTCGGTGTAAAAAAACGCCTCATAATCGCTCAGTAAGCCTATTTGGTTGAGGTTGTGCTTTTCAACATAGTCCAATACTGCGGTAAGCGTCTGTTTCATCAACTCCAACGTACTGTACTCTAGCGCACCATGTGCTTGCGCCCCGACCTCAATCATTATTCCATATTGCCCAGCAGTACAAAGGTAAGGTTGCTCTTGCCATTCTTTTCGCTCTTCGAAAAGGACATGTGCTGATGGCATTCGTTGTTTGACGTACGCGCCCAGTTTCCGATAAAACACATCGTTAGAAAGCAAAATCAACGTCGCTCCCATATTGCTTGTTGTATTGTGCAGGTCAACAATCAACAGTTTTTCTTGGTTTGCATATTTCTCGATAAATTGATGTGCAATCTTGCTTTCATGCAAATCAGGACAATGATTGCTATTCATTGCTGAGAACTCGCGATTTAAGTCTGTATCGATGTATCGGACGTTGTGTTTTACTGCTTCGGAGTTTGCGATGATCGAGCAGGCTGAAAAGGTTGATCTATTGACAGAGTAACGTTTTTCTTTGATTAGTTTATGTAAATAAATACCAGAAAGTTCGTTTCCGTGTGTTCCTGCAACGATAAGTGCTGAATTGAATGTGTTCATTATTGAGCCTTCTCAAAGAGAATGGGTTGAATGACTGGTCTTCTCTTAGCCAATCCAGTGAACTGAATAAACGTTTACTAAACTGAGTAAAAATAATCCTAGATATGTTATAACATAACAATTGTTGTTATTGATACTTAGTTTCTCATGAGTCAGTTTAAATTTATTGCTTTAATCGTTGCTGTGTTTTGTTTTTCGGTCGCTTTGCTTCTACCTACAGAGGATGAGCCAAATCAAGATAGTCACAGCACTCAACTGAATCAAAGCAGTGATTCGTCACCACCTCCATCATCAAAGATAGTGGTTCCCTCAGATAGCAGTTTGACTCCGTTACCTAAACCTAAACCTAAACAAATACACTACATAGTTGAAGTGGGAGATACGCTCAGTGGTATCTTCGCTCAATTGGGTCTCCCTTACGGTATTTTGCAGCAAATTCTCTCAGTTGATCTTGATCACCTCCAGCTAGATATGATTAAGCCCGGAGAAGAGCTTGAATTAGTGATGGATGACATGGGGCAATTGAGTCGACTAATTTATCATATGAGCCTTGTAGAGAAGGCTATCTACACTAGAGAAAACGATGGCTCCTTCTCTTACGAATTTCAGGAAATTTCAGGGGAATGGCGTGAAACCTTATTTTCGGGAGAAATCAAAGGGAGTTTTTCAGTCTCGGCACATCGAGTAGGATTGGCATCAGGCCACGTCGCAAATATTACGCAGGTGATGAAAGATAAGATTGATTTTGCGCGATCTCTTAGAGCCGGTGACCGTTTCGATATATTAGTGAAACAGCAATATTTAGGTGAACACAAAACTGGCAATAGTGAGATTAAGGCTATTTCTTTTAACTTAGCGAAGGGCGAAGTCGCTGCATTTCTAGCCGAGGATGGACGGTTCTATGATAGAGCTGGTAACAGTTTGGAGCGAGCGTTTAACCGTTATCCTGTCGATAGGGCATACCGCCGAATCACCTCTGGGTTTAACCCTAAGCGTAAACACCCAGTGACGGGAAGAGTCACCCCGCATAACGGAACGGATTTCGCGACACCAATCGGTGCGCCAGTTTATTCTACTGGGGATGGAAAAGTAATTGCGGTCCGCAAGCACCCTTATGCCGGTAATTATTTAGTGATTGAACATAACAGTGTGTACAAAACTCGTTACCTACACTTGAATAAAATCTTGGTTAAAAAAGGTCAAGTTATAAAGCGTGGGCAAAAAATAGCCCTCTCTGGGAATACTGGTCGTTCAACCGGACCACATTTACATTTTGAAGTTTTAGTTCGTAATCGTCCGGTTGATGCAATGAAAGCCGACTTACCTATCGCGAAGTCGCTTCCTAACATCCAGAAACCTTCATTTTTGGCGCGAGTATCAGAGTTTGATTATCTAGTAGAAACGAAAAACTGAGTCCCGACAATTTGTTAGGGCTCAGTTATGCTATTTTGTGTTGTGAGGTTGGAGCAATAGGTGAGTCTCAATATGTGTTCCTAGAAGAATAATGACTGCGATTTTTTCTTTTACGTGCGTCCACATCCGCAACATCGGACGCTTTGCAACAACCTCCGCCTTTGATCGGCCTACGTGAAAACATCACACCAATTGCGAGCATCGCAATACAACTTAGGAAAATAAGAACGGTAAGAACTAAAGTCATAACACCACCTCCTATAAATCGCTGTATTGTCATCTTTCTCCAATTTTATAAACAAAGCAATTGTCGTTTTGTAACCACTTATTATTTTTATCAATAGTCAGACCTTTGCTGGTGATGAAACGTGCTGAGAAACGAAGGAGAGTTCTGAGAAATCAGCCCCTGTGATCTTTACCGATTCTTAAGTTTTGCGTCTAAGACAGCAATTGGATTCCTTCTATAACTCACTAAATTGTTATGTTATAACATGTGTTTGTTCAGAGTTTGTAGGTCAAAGGTATGCCATCAATTCCAGTCACTATTTTGCATGGGTTTCTCGGGTCAGGGAAAACCACTTTTTTACGCAACATTCTTCAACAAGCCGATTCTTCTGGTATTGATCTTTCCGTTATTGTGAATGACATGAGTGAGTTAGACGTTGATGGCGTGCTTATCTTAAATACCGATGCGGTGAGTGAAGAGCAGGGCAACTTTGTCACGATCAGTGGAGACAGCATCAGCAGCCCGAGTGGTGTAAAGCAGCTCGATAAAGCCCTTAAAAAGCTCTGCGCAGAAAAATCGCCAGAATGGATTGTGATTGAAACATCGGGCAGTAGTCATCCTTTGCCTTTGGTTGAGTATTTCAAAAATAACGCACAATTCGCTCTCAAAGACGTGATTACGTTGGTGGATGCGACTTGGTTGCGAGATGACTATCGACAAGGCTCTGCCTTAATTCCGAAGTGGCAAAAGAACGTACAGCAGGGTGTTCGCGGCGTTGAAAACTTGTTGGTAGAGCAAATCATGTTCTCAAACCGTGTCATGCTCACCAAGACGGACAAAGTGGATGACAATACCGTTCGTAACATCGCGCAGGCGATTCATCCGCTTAATGTTTACACCGAGATAATCAAAACGTCATGGGGAAACTTGGATATCCGCATGTTGAAAGGTGAGCAAGACTACAATTTCTTCCTTGTTGAGCAGTTGATCGCAGAACTTCGTGAGACGGTGAATGAGCCGTTGAATCTCTCTGATAAAGACGAACAAAGCCTTATCGCCAAAGTGATCAAAGATGATCGACCTTTTCATCCTGCGCGTTTGTGGAATACCTGCCACCAGTATTTAACTAAAGGCGTGTTCCGCAGTAAAGGGTTCTTTTGGTTCCCAACTCGAGACGATGTCTCATTACTTTGGAGCCAAGCGAACGGAAATGTGGGGCTTGAAATCACAGGCTTTTGGCGCGCTTCGGTAATCAATGACGAATCGCAAAACTTCACCGCTGAACATCGCCAAATCCTGCAAGATAAAATAGACAGCGTTGAAAGCCGCTTTGGTGATCGTCGTTGTCGCTTAACGGTGATTGGTCAAGAAAACGAAGTCGATGTGTTTATTGATGCGCTGGAAAACTGCTTTTTAACGGATGTGGAATTGGAGCAATGGCAACAAGGGGCAACATTTGAAGATCCTTGGCCAAAGAAAATAGCTAAGTTGAGCCAGAAGAAGACGGTTTGAATGCGATGGTGAGGATTCCCTCGCTGCATGTTTGCTCGGGTTGTTTCGAGAACGGACTTACTGAATTGGCTCGGTATACCAAAATTGGCTCTGTGTAACGAGAAAGCCTCCCGAATGGTGAGAGGCTTTTTTGTATCTCAGTCGTTTACTGTTCCCATTCAGGGAAAGGGTCTTCCAGAGATAACCAATAGTCGAGTCCTTGCTCCATCTCATCTTCTGTTAACAAGCATTCGTTGAGACGAGCAATCAATTTCTCTTGCTCTAATCCCTGACCAATAAACACCAATTCTTGTCGCATATCGCCGTATGGTTCTTGCCAAATGTCGTTTATAGCATCGAGGTAATCTTGATCCGTCGGCCATTCCTCTTTCGGAATCGCTTTCCAAAACATACCCGCAACACCATAACGTGCGATACCTCCCGCTTGGCTCCATTGACCGACAAACTCTGGTCTGGTTGCTAGCCAAAAATAACCCTTGGAACGAATTAGTTTGCCGTAATCTTTCGCATTGTGGAGGAAGTCGTAAAACTTCTCTGGATGGAAAGGACGTCTCGCATGATAGGCAAAGCTGGAAATGCCGTATTCTTCGGTTTCAGGTATGTGTTCGCCTCGCATTTCCTTCAACCAACCCGGGGCTTGTTGTGCCTTTTCAAAACTGAAGCTTTGTGTGTCGAGTACTGCATCAAGTTCTACTTCACCATTCGAGATAGGAAGAATAGTGGCCGATGTGTTTAGGGTTTTTAGAATCGCAAGAAGCCTTTCGATTTCTGATTTCTCAGCAAGGTCGGTTTTACTTATCAAGATAACGTCAGCGAACTCTACTTGATCAACGAGTAAGTCAGCAACGCTGCGTTCATCGTCTTCACCTAGGGATTCGGCGGTCTCTGTTAAGAACTTAGCTTCATCGTAATCACGCAGAAAGTTAATCGCATCAACCACCGTAACCATGGTGTCTAAACGTGCAAGGTCTGAAAGTGAAAGCCCGTTTTCATCGGCAAACGTAAAAGTCTCTGCAACGGGGAGTGGCTCGGCGATGCCAGTGGACTCGATAACTAAGTAATCGAATCTGCCTTCTTGCGCGAGTTTAGTGACTTCTTCAAGCAGATCTTCACGCAGGGTACAACAGATGCAACCGTTACTCATTTCAACCAACTTTTCTTCACTGTGGTTGAGAGAAACTTCATTCTGAACGGTCGCTGCATCGATGTTGACTTCGCTCATGTCGTTGACGATGACCGCGACTTTTCTGCCTTGTCTATTGTTAAGAATATGACTTAAAACGGTTGTTTTTCCTGCGCCTAGAAAGCCGGACAAAACCGTAACAGGGAGTTTCTGGGTGTTCATGCTCATGCTCTTTATAGTGTAATGTTATAATATAACAATTAATATAGTCGGTGATCTTAACTCTGGCATCAAGCAGTTTGTGAGTGTGTCGAGCACTGCACCTTATTGGCGGCTTTATTTGTCGTTTAGTTGCACAGGTTCAGATGTCCGGAATTTAGAGATCGAACTCTTATCTCGGTGTGGAGGTTCTATGAACGAAGAGAAAAAGCATGTCATGACAGAAGAAGAAATTCTTGCAGCGCCCGAGGCGGATTATATGAATGAAGCTCAGCTAGCGTTTTTTGAAAACCGATTATTTGAGCTTTATGAATTGACGTTAGCGCATATTGAACGCGCGAAAGAAGAGATGATTGCGCCAATGGAATTCAGTGACGAAAGCGATAGGGCGTCCAGTGAGGAGCAATCTGCAATCGCATTAAGAATCATAGATAGAGAGCAAAAGCTGTTACCTAAGATTCAACGATCGTTGGCTCGCTTGCGCGCAGGGGAGTATGGCTATTGTTTAGAGTCCGGAGAACCTATCGGCATTCCAAGGTTATTGGCACGACCTACTGCTGAATATAGTGCAGAAGTAAAAGCTCAAATGGAGTCAAAAGAGCACTGGTATAAACACTAAAGCCTCACTATCTTATGACGTCGATATTCTTCTCGTTCACTTGTTTTTTTGATGTTCTCTGAGAAGTCTAAAGCGATGGCGACTACCGTTAGGTATGGTAGTCATTACCTTTGAGATATTAATAGTTATCGATAGGATAGAAGTAAGTTCTGTATTGTAAATAACGCACCATTTTTGTTTTCAGCCCTAAACCACCTACTTCAGTAGGTGGTTATCATCCGTTTCGGCTTTGCCTGTAAAACTACTCA
>NZ_JAWPOM010000037.1:0-18095 GCF_033344285.1 Vibrio sp. 779(2023) | reverse complement strand
AGTAGTTTTACAGGCAAAGCCGAAACGGATGATAACCACCTACTGAAGTAGGTGGTTTAGGGCTGAAAATAAAAAAGACGCCGAAGCGTCTTTCCAAACCAGTTTAAAAGCAATATTCCGTAAAATTTAAACAGAGAGGTTAAACGGGATGCTTAAAACACTCATTTAATGTCATTCCGATGGCACGCAGCACGTCTCTTCTTGTGATAACACCAACCAACTTACCTTTGCCATCCACCACTGGATACATTTTCGGCTTTCCAACTTTCATCATGTCAGCCAGTTCAATTACTGACATTTCTGGAGAAACAGATAAGACATCATCATGCATACACTCTTGTACCGTATGTGTATCTTGGCAGTGATAACTTGCTTTCACCAACTTATCTAATAAGTCTTGCTCCGATAAAAACCCAACCACTTTTTCATTTTCATCAATGACAGGGCCACCTAGTGTGACACTTTGCATTACTTTGTTTAAAGCTGCCGAAAGTGACATATCTTTCGTGAAAGTCACCGCTTGCAACGTCATGTAATCTTTTACTTTTAATGAATGCATTCTTATCTCCTTAAGGGCATTTTATTGCGGCCTTTAGATAAGTGTCGCCTAATTTCCTGATTTTACTAAATGGAAAGGAGTAATTTTATTTATAGGCACAGCCTATTGAACTAAAACAAAATTAACTCACCGAACAACATTCACTGTATTTCGTTAAACGCAAGATTCAGCCAGGCTGATTTTTCTAGGCAATAAATACAACAAAGCCAGTCAAATTGACTGGCTTTGTTATTAAGTAATTGTTGCGTTAGCTATGTTGGCGGCGCATGTTGTCTAAAATAATGCCAGTCGCCATCGCGACATTCAGTGATTCGGCACCGCCAAACGCCGGAATCGTGATCTTATCTGTCACGAATTTTGCTGCGGCTTCGCGCACACCATGAGATTCGCTGCCCATCAACAAAATACCTTCAGCAGCGAAATCCGTTTTATGAACGCTCTCTCCCTCCAAAAACGCGCCATATACTGGCAATTTGGCGTGTTCCAAATAACTTGGCAAATCCACCAAACTCACTTGTACGCGGCCAAAGCTGCCCATGGTCGCACTGATCGTTTTAGGATTATAAGGATCAGCACAATCTGTACTCGCAATAATGTGCTTGATGCCATACCAGTCTGCAACACGAATAATCGTACCTAGATTACCAGGGTCGGATACACCATCTAGCGCAATCATCAAGCCTTTCGCTTGAGGCTCTTTTACACTCGGAATTTCAACCACAGCAATGGCCGCATTATTGCTCACAAGCGTGCTCGCTTTGGTCAATTCATCAAGCGATGCTTCAACACAATCAAAACGATTTAGCGTACCAGCATTTTGTTCGAGAAATGCCGCTGTTGCAAAAACCTGCTTCACCTTCAATGAACTACTTGCTAGCTCTAGTACGTTCTTTTCACCCTGAACTAGGAATAAGCCATGCGCTTTACGCTGTTTCTTTTGACCTAAAGCACGAAGCAGTTTTAATTGGTTTTTTGAAATCATTAAAGTATCCCAGGTGAAAATGGTTATTCGACGAGCGTACCCTAAACAATCTTCACGAAAGTTCGGTATCGAGCGGATGAGATTATAAATTATACCTAAATAACCTCAAGAAGCTTGATCATCAGAAGACGTTGAACACCAAGCGTAGCCAAAATAAAAGAAGGCTCAAAAACGAAAAAAGCCCTGCGATAACGCAGGGCTTTCAAAGGGTGGGACCCCAGCCACATCCCGGCACACAAGTCACACGCTGCGGCTGCTTCCTTCCGGACCTGACCGAGTTCACGAGCTATTGTTGCGAGAGGACCAGAGCCCCATAATTCTTTTCGAGAGGTCTTGCCTCAATCGATGGGGCGATTATTCAGTATCAGCTCTCATAATGCAAGAGCAAAAACCTTGAATTTCATCATTTCATTACCGTTTGAACAAAACTCGATCAATTCATTCCTTTATGATGAAACCGTACAGTCACGATAAGAGGAGTCGTGCCGTGAGGACTGCTTACTCATGTACATGTCTTCATCAGCCAAATGCATCGCTTGCTCTAAGCTCATGTGCCGTTCCCTTTTTGCAGAGAAACCAATAGAGATACTTATAGACTCCAAATCACTACATAATTTGCCTTTCACGTCGATTCTACTGAGCTCTCTCATTGCTCTAGTTAACTCGGCTTGCGTTGGATAACCCAGTAATATGAACTCATCCCCTCCAATTCGATAACATCTTCCCGACCAGACATAATGAATTTTTAGTGCCAGTAGTTGTAAAACTTCGTCCCCAGCGCGATGCCCATAAGTGTCATTGATTCGTTTGAAATGATTAATGTCTAAGTAAAGTATGGATAGATCTTTGTTTACTCCTTTTCGATACTTTACTTGCAACGCACGACGGTTCCTTAACCCTGTTAAGTTGTCAGTGTTCGATTGACGGTAAAGATAAAGCGAAACACAAATAGCAAACAATAACACAAAGATAAACACAGCTTGTGTTTGCGTCGCTAATCGAATCTCATATTCAAGTGCGGTACGCCAATCTGGGCGTACATCGTACTGAGCAATGATCTTATCAACTTCTAACATCGCTATCGCTCGACTAAAGAAAGGCGCAAGCATGGCTCCTTTTTCATTCGCGACCAATCCAACAGAGAGTTGTGACTCATAAAACTCGCCAATAGCGGTATCCTGCTCTATCGGAACCAATTCACTGAGACGTAAAAAATGATTGAGCATCGCCGTATCCATCGGAATGTAATCGACTTCTTCATTTAGTAGCCCCTGAATGAGCTCTTGTTGGGTACGATAACGTTTGAGTTCTTTTAGCGGTAACAGTTGCGTCATCATTTGATCGAAAAAGTCATCCTTAACTACGCCAATCCGCTCAGATATCAACTGTGAAACATGAGAGTATGTGCTCGGTTTGTAACCTAAACGCTTGACCATCACCGATGCTGGCGCGTAATGGGGCTTTGGAAAGTAGCTAAATGCGCGCCGCTCACGGCTGACCGTTAACGGCGCCAAAATTTCGAAATTACCTTGGATAAACTCATGGTACATAGAACCCCAGCTTTCACCAGGCTCACTAATGATCAAGCAGTTTAAAGCCAAGATCTCACAGCTTCTCAGGACTACATCAGCCGTCATCCCTTCGACACTACCATCTGCGTTGTATACAACATATGGAAAGATAGATTCGAGCTTAATCCGTATTGGTTCATTAAAATCAAGGGGTAATAAACGAATAGAATCACGCAACGCTGCTCGCCTTAATTCAAATTGATACTGGGAAATTTCTTCGCGAAGCTGCTTTTGCACCGCTTCCCCGTGAATAAACGTAGCGAACGTGTCCAACTCTTCAAGATGATGATCTTTTTTACTGATGATGGATACGGGCTTTATCGAAATCTGATCATTGAGCATCTTGGCGTCAAACCCCTCCATCAGCATCGGCTTGAGCTGGTTAATGGCATCGACAACGCCATCCACAGCACCTGAACGTAGCAGTGTTACTGCTTGTTCGTGACCTTGATAAGAGATCTGTTCTAGCTCAGGGTAGTGTTGTTTAAGTAATTGGGCATAAACTGTATCTTTGGGGACGCCAACACGCGAAATGTCACTCAACGTCGAATCTTTTAAACCAAAGAGGTAGGTATATTCGATATTTGTTGGGCGGGAATAACTAAAACGTTGAGCACGTTCTTGTGTGTAAGTGATATTCGCAGCAAAGTCCGCTTCCCCATTCGCTACTGAATTTAGAATGGCATCAAAGCTGGAGTAGTTCACGTATTGAACGGTAAAGCCAAACTCCTTTGAAGCAGCATTGAAAAGAACACGAGTGACGACATCATCCGCTTCAGTCGCGACTTTATAATGAGCAATTAAAGGGGCTTCGGCTTTTACATTCAAACTCAAGAGGCAACATGCAAAAAGCAACAGTGTTCGAGCAAAAGTTGTCATGACAAACTTATCTTAAATCAACCACTTATATTGTGGTTATTATTATTGGAAGTGTAGTAAATATGAAATGAAGAACATATACTAATCTCCATTTTGTTCCACAACCAATTCGATACTCTGCCGCACATGTCACTTTTTACCTGACTAAAAACTCATAATTCAGCCTGTTCATCGCTACTACGTAAAATATAGTCAGTCATCCAAGCCGTCCCTAACAAACAGATCCAAACCACGAAAACAGGGTTTGGCACATCCGTGGTCGGGCTGACGACTAAGGCGGCAAAACCCACAGTCGGCAATGTCCAACATAATAATTTGCTCCAACGAATGGTATGTTGAAGCTTCGCAAGTGCTTCCATTGACGCTAACATTCCCGTCAAACTTAACGCCATAAGAACGGCGTACGGTAGGCCTGCAATCCACAAAGGGAGCAACAAAAACAACGGCCACCAGCTGTGTTTATTGGATGGCGTCCAATGCGCAGCCGACCACCACATCGCCATAACCGCAATGGTTTGAACCACTGTAACCCAAGCAGACCCATCCAGCTTACCGCCTTGCTGTGTGACCATAAGACCAACTTGCAGTGTAAGTACAATAAGACCAGCGGTGAGCAACACGCCTAAAGAGCTTCTACGAGAAAACACCACCATTAAAAGTGGGAAAAGGATCAAAACACCAACCGACAAAGCAATTGGCTGCATTGAGAGTGTCGCACCAAAAGCCATCATCGCGCCCAGCAATACTAAGCCAGCGAACCCACCTTGTGGCAGAACCCACAGCGCGGGGATCATAAGTGCAAGAACGGGAATGTCACCCTCGCTCAAACTCATCGCCCGAACGCAGACAACAGCGAGTAAGGTCGTAACGAAAAATTGAAGTGTCGATAAAATCATAGCGCCTCCTGGCTTCCCCACCTACTTGGTAACTCAACGGCAAAAACTGGGATTGAAAGTCGTTGAGAGGGTCTAGATTCAAGCTTAGCTTGCGTTTGCTTCATGCTGTTTAAGGCTCATCAACCAACGACACTAAAGAACAGAAAATGTAATTCTTCAAAGTGAGTCGCTGACAACACAAGGGTTAAGAACCGTTAGCAATATACAAGTCCAATGGTTTACCATTCCTTAGTAAACCAAAATAGACACTTTTGAGTATGGACCAATTTTTAGCGCAAATCTTTGCTGTAATTCACCAAATTCCAAAAGGAAAAGTCTCCACCTATGGGGAAATTGCAAAAATGGCCGGTTATCCGGGCTATGCGAGACATGTTGGTAAAGCACTGGGTAACCTACCAGAAGACAGCAAACTCCCCTGGTTTAGAGTGGTAAATAGCCAAGGAAAAATATCTTTAAAAGGCAGAGACTTAGAGCGACAAAAAAAGAAATTAGAAGCAGAAGGGATTGAAGTCTCGGAAGTTGGCAAAACTTCACTTAAAAAATACAAATGGCAGCCTTAAGCTGCCATTTTTTGTTCTCAGTACGTCGTATTAACGTGTTCCAACTAGACGAATATCTAATTGGTGAGTTTGTGCTTCATCTGTAATAACACCGTTATGTGTGTCGCTGATAAAACGCAGCTTTCCATCTACCTCAATGCGAGCACGAACGCTGTAACGATGGTTTGGTTTGATTTCATTGCTGTCGTAACTCAACTCAAAAGAAAGAGGAACTTGCTTACCTTCTGTTTCGAATGTCTGTTTCGCCAACACTTTTGCTGGCGCATCCGCCAAGGACACATCTTCTAACGCAATAGTAACCACTGCGTTTGGTGGCAAGGCAATCCGCTCGCGATAAGCCACTGTACCTGTAATCGTCTTCATTGACGCCTCTGTAGATTCCATTTCTGTATTTTGAGAAGTTTGGCAACCCACTAACGCAGCCCCAAAGAGTAGAGAAGTAACAAGTAGTAGTGTTTTTTTCATATATTCCTCGAAAAGAGCATTAAACCGAAGCAATTATAGGTGTGGAATATAAAACTGTCTGCTTCCTGTCATTTTATTTGACAATAGTTTGACTGAGTTAGAATTTATCAAACAATTGATTTTGTTTCATAATTGGAACAATACTATTTCTAAGTTACTCAATAGTTCTTAACTATGCCACTTCACAAGAGTGAGGCTGTTGAGGTAACTTGGAATGAAAGACAACGGTGAGGAGACACAATGAGTAAACCACTACGAGAATTGCTCAGCCTACTACAACTCGAAAAATTAGAAGAAGGCTTGTTTCGTGGCCAAAGTGAAAACCTAGGTTTGCCTCAAGTTTATGGCGGTCAAGTAATTGGGCAAGCACTTTCTGCTGCGCGCTACACCGTTGAAGAAACACGCACGGTACACTCCTTCCATAGCTATTTTTTGTACCCTGGCGATCCAGAAAAACCTATTATTTATGACGTAGAAAATCTGAGAGATGGCCGTAGCTTTAGCACTAGACGCGTAAAAGCAATTCAAAATGGACGCCCTATTTTTTACCTAACCGCATCCTACCATGGCGATCAACCTGGGTTTGATCATCAAAAAGAAATGCCAGATATCCCTGGTCCAGAAAACTTTGCCTCAGAGAGTGAGCTCGCAAGCCATATTGCAGAATTTCTACCCAAACGCTTACGCAAAACATTTTGCGGGGAAAAGCCAATCGAAACTCGCCCCGTTACGGTTATCAACCCTTTGAAGCCCAAAAAAGCAGAACCCAAACAGTACCTTTGGATTCGTGCTAATGGTGAAATGCCAGAGAATCAGCTAATTCACCAGTACCTTCTGGCCTACGCATCCGATTGGGGATTCCTTGTAACAGCAATGCATCCACATGAAGTCTCATTAATGACGCCTAACTTTCAAGTGGCCACCATTGACCACTCTATCTGGTTCCATCGCCCGTTTAAGATGGATGAATGGCTTCTATATGCGATAGAGAGCCCAACGGCGAGCAATACTCGTGGGTTGGTCCGTGGCGAAATATACAACCAGCAAGGTCACTTAGTGGCGACCGCCGTGCAAGAAGGGGTGATGCGCTACACGAAATAGCTCGTGTTCGCTAGACGAAAAAAGGAGTGCTGTTCCGCACTCCTTTTTTAATGGGTATCAAACGATGATTAATTTGGTTGATACTTCATGTTAACAACCGACCATTCGTAAAGTGATTTCGGGTAACCATATTCGCCTTTCCCGTAAATGACATTTGGGTCGGCATAGAATCCACCTTTATTCGTTGCTAAAAATTCACGAACCCCACGACGGTAAGTAATCACAGGTGCTACTAACTCATACTCTACCTTTTCCATCTTCGAGTCATCAATTATTAAGAACCGAGTCATACGAATCGTGCTGCCGCTGGTGCAGTATCCTGGGTCATCATAGTCAATTGCTTCAAAAGGCTTGAGATCATCTTCGAACAGCTCTGATGTACATCCATCAAATCGAGCTAAGTGTACCCACGCTCCTTTTATTAGAGTTGGGTCATCGTTACCCACCGGCTTGAATGCAAGTAGTGCAATCTTACCTTTGCCGTATAATTTCAATTCTTCGTCCGTTGGCTCACGCACTGAACGAACGTTCATCAAACCAAACTCACTTTCTTCTAAGTTAGAAAACTCACGTGCATTTAGCGTGCTAAACAATACTGTTTGTTCAGTTTCAAGCAATGTATATTGATCCGCAACACCTTCATCTGCAAAGCTTAGATACAGCTGGACTTTCTTACTTTCCAACGCTTTGTAATCTCGAGATTCTCCTTCCGAAATGTCGAGAGAAATCCAACGTCTTTTTACTGGCGGGAGGTCAAGTAACGTCAGCTCTTCCTTATCAACATCTAATGAAGCGACTCCTTTAATTGTTGAGCTGGATATTTGATAGCTGCGGTTTCCTATTGGTGTACCAAAGTCTAGCTTAACCTTTTTAAATGGTTCAAATTCCACCTTCATTGTAGAAGCACTTAAACCAGGGTGATTCGCTTTGTTAATAGTGCCATTTACGACGATTGTTTTAGCTTTGTAGTTGCGCCCAGTAAGGGTAACCTCTAATTGGTACGTGCCTGCATGCAGGATTTTCAAACGCCCTGTATCAGGAGAAACTAGCTCGACCACAGGGTCTTTTTGGTTAATAAGACGGTAACTTGCCTTCGCAGTCCCACCACTCATCACTGGCGAGATAACACTACCAGCGGAGAATTCTACCGTTGGGTAAGTAACCGATACCGGGTTTGTGCCTTGTTTAATCGTGACCGAGAAACTACTTTCACCCGGATCCACTTTGTCGTCCCCCGCATCCGAAACAATAATTTTTGTGCTACCCGCGTTAAGAATTTGCATGGCACCCGTTTGGCTGTTTAAGGAAACCACATCTATTGCTGCGTTGTCTGCAAATCGGTACGTAACTTCCCCAACCGTACCAGAGATTTTCGGCGCAACAAATGTTTGGCCAACCTTCCAAATCTCTTCCACATCGGATTGAACTTCAATTCGGCTCGGCGCGCTCAAAATTGTCACGTAGACTTTTTGATCAGGACCAACGGTATAATTCGCGCTCTCTTTTCTGCGCACAGTTAGCGTCGCTTTACCCGCTTTATACACATGGAGACGTCCTTCACTAAAACCACCGACAACATCTGGTGCGGTGTTATCTACAATCTCAATTTGCTCGTCAGCACTCAAACCAAAATCACGGTGAAGATCAAAACTGTATTTGTTGCTGTATACAACGTCATAATCGTGCGTTGCCATCGGTTGGCCTTCAGCCTTTGCAACTTTGATGACGACATTAAATTGAATAGGTTGGTAGAACTCCCCACCATCGTCTTCAAACTTAAGGTCGTACTCACCCGCAGTCACTACCTCCAACTTGCCGTCAGTCATTCGTAAGCCATTAGGTAAGCTGCTAACTAGATTTACGTTACCTTTTTGCCCTTTAAACGCCAGAGGGATTGAAAGATTTGGTTGATAAGTAAGCGGCATTTCAATGTCTTTTATAACTGGATGAGGCGCGCGATTAACTTCAAGATCAAAACGAGTTTTGCTTGCAGGATAATTACGCATGTCATGCTCGTAAATTTCCACTTCAGCAGCACCAACACCTTTGATCAGTAATGCTTCACCATTTTCTGTTTTAGCAACAACGTCTTCACCACGAATGATTCTCAGCTCATAGTCACCGTAGGCGTTCGTCACCTTAGGGAAAATTCGTCCACCTTCCTCATAAGTTGTGACAATATCCGCTGCGCTGATTTCTTGACGCTTGCCTTGTTTTACATCCACAAAAAATTGCGCTGTTTGCTGTTTATCTAGAAACGCGTCGCTGTAAGTTGCAGTCGCTTCAACCGTTAATCGCCCAACATTATGAACAAGAAGCAAACCCGTTTCAGGGTCTAGCAACTCGGCCACCTTGCTGTCTGGTACGCTATTTATGATTTTGTAAGAAATACGTTGCGTTTGAGCTTTATCTAGACGCACTGGTTCTAACGTCAACCCTTCTCGATACTCGTCTTCAAGCAAAGCGAACTGTAATTGCCCCGGAGCTACTGCATGCAGTTTAACCGTAGCGCGAACTTGTTTCGGCAAGTAAAAGTCGTTACCTGAATCAGTAATCAGCACCGATGCCTGACCAACTGAACCTAATGAATATACCGACCCGTTCTCATCAACACGAATCAAGTTATGACCACTTTCTACCTCATAACTCAGTTCGCCTTTTTGGCCACGGACGATCAACGCTTTTCCTTCTGACTCAATCGCATTGAAATTCAGATCACTCACTGAAAGTTCAGTATTGATACCTCGCTCTACAGTCACAGAAAATCTTGCTTCAGAAGATTCATAAGCAGAGCTACTATCTGTAGCAAGAATAGTCGCCGTTCCTGGGCGCAGAATTTGTAGTATTCCTGAGTCATTAATTTTCACGACATTTGGCGGATTAGAATCAATGACTTGGTAAGATACCGACCCATGTACATTGCTCAGTTTTGCTTCAGTAACCGTTCCCACTCCTTCAAACTTCAATACCGTGTCTTCCACTTTTAATTGCGGACGGTTCTGCTTTGTTATCGTAGTTGGTGTCTTCGTATTGTTCGGCTTAGAGTCTCCCCCACCGCCACAGCCAGCAAGTAAAGCTGCGAGAAAAAGCAAATAGTAATTTCTGTTCATTTTTAGTAATACTTTGTTACATACAAGATGGGGCGATAATAATACGATGTTTTATTAATCACTATCCCCATTTTTGAGTACTTTATTACTTAAGTAATTGCTACTGTATTCATCCTAAAAACAAATACTCAAAAATAGCGACCAAATTACATGAAAACACAAAAAGCAAACGTTTAAATCAAACTCTTCCATTAATTTAGTAAAAATTAATATTCAATAAAATAAAACATGAAAAAGAAAGAGAAAAAATTGCGTTATTTTTTCTTTCATTATGATGTATAGGATTAATGGACTGTAAAAACAAATAGTTAATGAAAAATAGAAGAGAGAATAAATATCGTTTATATTTGTAAAAATCTGGCAGGAAATAGTTTTAAAAGCATAATCAAACTACCTTTTAACATTTAAAATACTAAAAGGTAGAATTAACATTAGATAGAATTCTTATAGGGCGAGTTATTTTAGGATTGGTAACTCTGTTGTGTATTTAATGGACTCCATAGCAAATGTTGAAGTCACATTAGATAGCCCTTTTACACTATTAACTAACCGCTTATAGAATTCGTCAAAACACTTCATATCTTTGACTAGTACTTTCATCATGTAGTCATACTCGCCAGCCATACGATAAAACTCCATTACCTCAGGAAAGTCACTCACAGTTGTAACAAAATGGTGATACCAACCTTCGGAATGATCAATCGTTTTTAACTGAACAAATGCAATGAAAGATAGCTCGAGCTTTTCTGCACTTAACAACGCCACGCGTTTTTCGATGTAGCCCTCTTCTTCCAACCTTTTCAAGCGCTTCCAGCATGGTGTTGTAGTAAGATTGACTCGCTCAGCCACGTCATTTAATGACAAGGTGCTGTCGGTTTGTAGTAAAGCAAGCAGCTGCTTATCTATTCGATCTAAGCTCATTTCTATAAAACCCATAAAATGTAGAAAATTTTTCTACAGGTATCTTTATTAAGAGTAACAATAGCAAAGTTTTTCTCGGAAATTATAGATAAATTATCCCTATCTAATACTTATCTATCGATTTCCCAAGGAGAGACGCCATGTGTACTGACCACAATTGGATCAACAATGCAGTGCGTAAAATTGAAGCAGACTTCCAACGTTCTGCTGATACTCATTTATTTAAACTTGAACTGCCTTCTCTTGATGGTATCGATATCTACCTAAAAGATGAGAGCACGCATCCAACAGGCTCTCTGAAACACCGATTGGCGCGCTCATTATTTCTTTACGCTATTTGTAATGGATGGATTGGTCCTGAAACCACTGTAATCGAGGCGTCCTCAGGCAGCACTGCCGTTTCGGAAGCGTATTTTGCGCGTTTACTTGGCTTACCGTTCATTGCCGTCATGCCGAAAACCACTGCACGTAAAAAGATCGAACAAATTGAATTTTACGGTGGTAAAGCGCACCTTGTTGAACGATCAGATCAGATTTATGACGAGTCTCGACGCTTGGCTCAAGAGTTAAATGGTCACTACATGGATCAGTTTACTTATGCTGAACGTGCGACTGACTGGCGCGGTAACAACAACATCGCGAACTCTATCTTTAGCCAAATGGAGTTAGAAGATCACCCGATTCCTAGCTGGGTAGTGATGAGTCCTGGAACAGGCGGCACATCAGCAACCATTGGCCGTTTTATTCGTTACCAAAAATACGACACTAAGCTTTGCGTGGTAGACCCTGAAAACTCAGTGTTTTACGATGCTTTCCAGTCAGGAAATCACTCATTGAAAGGCGATACTGGCAGCAAAATTGAAGGTATCGGGCGACCACGTGTCGAACCAAGTTTTATTGCTGGTGTCATTGATGAAATGCGCAAAATTCCAGACGCAGCCAGTGTGGCAACCGCCCATTGGGTATCTCAGCTGATTGGGCGTAAAGTCGGCGCATCAACAGGCACCAATCTTTACGGTGTGCTGCAATTGGCTTGTGAGATGAAACAACGCGGTGAGAAGGGTTCTATCGTGACGCTTCTATGTGATTCTGGAGAGCGTTACCTAGATACGTATTATGACTTAACATGGGTAAAAGAGAACATCGGCGATATTCAACCTTACTTAGCTCAACTCGAAGTCATTCAAGCAAAAGGTTGCGTTGAGCCAGCTTGTTGCGGCTCAACTAACGCTTAACGTGCAAACTGGACTTTAAAAAACAGCCCAACTTCATGTGGGCTGTTTTTATCGCTGGGTTTTACTTTTTCTGGCGCGCTTCAAACGCAGCCAATTGTTCTGGCGTTGCCGCTGGTTGATGATTTTGTTTCCACTCATCGTAAGTCATGCCGTAAACACGTTCGCGAGCGTCATCAATATCTAAATCCAAACCGAGATTTTCAGCCTCAGATTTATACCATTTGCTAAAGCAGTTGCGGCAGAAGCCCGCAAGGATCATCAGGTCGATGTTTTGTACGTCTTTGTTGGCATCTAAATGCGCCAATAAACGGCGAAATGTCGCCGCGTCTAACTTATCTTGTTCTTCTTGAGTCAAGTTTTTATATTTGAATTCAGCCACTTTCCTTTCCTTCTCTCTTATTTGACTAGCTTTCGTCACCATATCTAGTTAGTTGGTAGTCATGAGTAAGAAGTATGCTTTAGCGCA
The DNA here is from genome assembly GCF_033344285.1 of Vibrio sp. 779(2023). Classification (NCBI taxonomy): domain Bacteria; kingdom Pseudomonadati; phylum Pseudomonadota; class Gammaproteobacteria; order Vibrionales; family Vibrionaceae; genus Vibrio; species Vibrio sp. 779(2023). The sequence goes on along the minus strand of NZ_JAWPOM010000037.1, from coordinate 5,350 downwards.
ACAATTCCCATTCTAAAATCACTACCTTTGATAAAAGCTGATATGATAATTACCACCCATCCTATTGATTAAATTAACATTTAAACAAATCATTACAACGGTCTTTTACCAAGGTTATCGTCTAGTTATGAAAAACGCCATTCTATTATTGTCTACCTTGACCATTAGCGTGCCAACTTTAGCTGCTCAAGAACAAGCTCATCAATCTTATTTTTATCTAGGTACTGGTAACGTTGGTTTTGATACACCGTACTTCGGCTCGGATAGAGACAATGAGTGGTCAACACCACATATCACAGTTGGCTGGGGTTACCATGTAAACCAATACCTCGCGTTTGAAGGAGTTCTGCGCTATTCACAAAATGAACTTAAGAACGATGCTCTAAAAACTGACTTAGATCTTCACTATTACCAAGCAGGTATGTCTGCTGTTGTAACGAGTGATGACTTAGGCGATACGCCGCTGTCACTGTTTGGTCGCGTAACTGCGCTTGGCACTCAAGCTGAAATGTATGTTCCAAACGAACAAAAAGTCACAGATGATTCAGGCGCGCTATTCAACATCGGTGCTGGTGTCCATTGGGATATGAGCAAAGATATCTGGTTACGCGCAGAGTACATTTATAATGTCGCGGATATGGGTTTTGAAGATTTTTACGACAGCTACGAAGGTGTACAAATCAGCCTAGGGAAACGCTTCTAATCGAACGCTTCCGAGCTAACTTTAAACCGATAAAGAGAAGCCGAGGTTATTACCTCGGCTTTTATGTTTTAACGTTTGATTTAAGGGTGCGCTATACGGCCCTTCGTATCATGGCTAATTGCTTTGTTTAACTCTGCTTCTACATGACCTGGTGCTTGTGTTTTCGCCGAAATCAATCGGTACATTGCCGGGATAACAAACAAGGTCACCAATGTCGCAAACCCCATCCCGAAAAAGATTACCGTACCCACGGCAATACGGCTCTCATAACCCGCCCCTGTCGATACTATCAACGGAATTGCGCCAGCAAGTGTGGTAAACGCAGTCATCAAGATTGGACGTAGACGTCGCGCAGCTGCATCAATGATCGCTTTTTCAAACCCAACGCCACGATCACGTAGCTGATTGGCAAATTCTACGATCAAAATACCGTTTTTCGTCACCATACCAATCAACATGATCATGCCAATCTGGCTATAAATGTTCATACCTTGGCCCATAATAACCAAACCAAGGAAGCCACCAAATACACCCATCGGCACCGTAAACATGACCACTAACGGGTTTACGAAGCTTTCAAACTGAGCCGCCAACACGAGATACGCCACTAGTAGTGCCAATGCAAACACAACAGCAACACTCGCTTGGTTCTCTTTAAAGTCTTTCGACTCCCCCGAATAACTCACCGAAATGTCACCCGGTAAGTTGTCGATGGCTTCCTGGTCTAGGTAACTCAGCGCATCTCCTAATGTATAACCTTCCGACAGGTTGGCAGTAATAGTGATGGACTTCTGTTTGTTGTAGTGAGAAAGACGAATAGAGGCCGCCACTTCTTCAATTTTTGTGACCGCATCTAACGTCACTAGCTGACCGCTATTCGTGCGCAGATAAATCTGACTTAAATCTGCAGCATTATTAAAGCTATTTTCATCACCGCGAAGATACACATCGTACTCTTCGCCACGCTCAACATAAGTCGTTTCGCTTTTACCACCGAGCATGATTTCTAGGGTGTCAGAAATGTCTTTAACACTGACTCCTAGCTCTGCGGCACGCTGTCGGTCAACTGTAACCAATAACTCAGGCGTTTTTTCCGAGTAATCTATCTCTGCTCCTTCCATCATTGGTGATTCTTCTGCTTTGTTCTTTAGCATTTCAGCCCAAACAACGAGCTCATCGTAATCAGAGCCGCCTAATACGAACTGAACTGGCTCACTCGAACCACCTTGGAAACCTGGCATAAATGGGAACACTCGAACATCTGGGATACCCGCCAATTCTTTCCGTACTTTGTTAAGGGCTTGCTGAGCCGTGATATCACGTTCGTTCCAATCTTCTAGAATCATGATCACAAAGCCTGTCTGGTCTCCTGCCTGGCCACCAAACGCTGGCGTTTGGATACTGAATGACTTCAGATAACCTTGCCCTAGTAATGGCATCAATCGGTCTTCGACAATATCCATATTGGCTGACATACGATTGTACGACGTAGCATCTGCACCGCGCACAAACGCGAATATCACACCGCGATCTTCTTGTGGGGTCAGCTGAGCCGGTACCTGATTCATCAAGAAATAGCTACCGCCCAAACAAGCTAGAATCACCAGCGGAGCAGCCCAACGTACTTTCAATGCACCTTTCAATAATGCGCGATAGCCACTCTCAAGCTTGCTAAACAAGCGATCAACAGCTTCATTGAATCGATTTGGTTTTACATTCGCTTTCAAAATCTGACTACCTAATACAGGAGTCAGCGTCAGGGCAATCAAAGAGGAGAATATGACCGACATAGCCAGCAATACAGAAAACTCTGTAAATAGTAGACCTACCATGCCATCCATAAAGGAGATCGGTAAGAACACCATCACCAGCACTAATGTTGTTGCTATAACAGCAAAACCAACCTCTCTTGTGCCTTTATATGCGGCGAGTAATGGCGATTCACCGCGTTCAATATGGTGGAAGATATTCTCTACAACCACAATTGCGTCATCAACCACCAAACCAATCGATAATATCAACGCCATCAAGGTGATCAAGTTGATAGAAAACCCAAAGTAGTACGCGGCAATGAACGACGAAATCAGAGAAACAGGTACAGTAACCGCAGGAATTAAGGTTGCACGAGCTTGGCCGATGAAAATGTACAATACCAAAATCACCAAGCCGCCCGTGATAAATAGCGTGCTGTACACCTCTTCGATTGAACGCTCGATAAACACTGTCGCGTCGTAATCTATCGCAAGGCGTGTACCTTCTGGTAAGAACTTCTGGATGTTATCGACTTCAGACCTAACCAGCTTAGCAACCTCTAACGGGTTTGCGTCTGACTGCGGTACCACACCAAGACTGATGTTTACTACACCATCACTTTTGAAGGTTGAATTTTCGTTTTCTGCACCAATGAAGACATCTGCTACATCTTTTAAATAGATAGGTGTATTGTCGCTTGCGCGTTTTATGACAAGATATTGAAAATCTTCAGGCGTGTTATAAGTACGAGCCGTACGCACGGACATTACTGTTGAGTCGTTTCGAACTTCACCACCTGGGCTTTCTAGGTTCTCACTTCGTAAAGCTGATGTAATGTCCGAAGCTGTAACTAAACGTCCAGCCATTAGTTCTGGCTTAAGCTTCACGTACATGACCTTGTACAAACCACCGGAGAGATCAATGGAGCTAACCCCAGAGATCAGGCTAAAGCGGTCCATCAATACACGTTCGGCATAATCCGTTAATTGAGTACGGTCCATCTCTGCAGAACTGAGATTGATGTAGAGCGACGCCTCTCCCGAGCCATTGTTCTTATAAACAATAGGGTCATCCGCTTCATCAGGTAGCGAGCGCTGAGCACGAGCTACGGCATCACGCACGTCGCTCACACCTGTGTTGAGATCGTAACCTAACTCAAACGTGATCGTGATACGCGACATGCTGTTACGAGTAGTGGAGCTAATTTCATCAACCCCACTGATCCCAGAAAGCTGGTCTTCCAAAACGGAGGTAATTTGACTTTCAATAATAGTCGCAGATGCACCCTCATAACGCGTACTGATAGAAACGACTGGGCTTTCTATATCAGGCATTTCACGAACGGCTAATTTGGTGAATGACACAAAGCCAAACACACACAACAGCATGCTCAGAACCAACGCCGCGACAGGGCGTTTAACTGAAACGTCGGACAGTAACATTAGTTTTCTTCCTCATCCGATTCACTGTCATTGCGTGTCACATCCGTGGTGTTCGCTTTTAGTGGCGCGACAATTTCTTTCACTTCGACACCATCACGCATGTTAACAATGCCTTGAACCACAATCTTGTCACCAATCTCAACACCAGATTCGATCACCACCTCGTTACCAACACGAGCACCTAGCGACACTTCTTGACGAGTAGCTTTGTTATTTTCATCAATTACATATACAAAACGTTTAGTTCCGGAGTATTCAAGTGCTTGAACAGGAATGATTGGCGCCTTAATAGCAGGAAATGCTAGTGAAGCGTTCATCAACATGCCCGGCTTCAATTGATTTTCTGGGTTATCAAACTCAATACGCACGCGAAGATTCAGTGTTTCGGCGCTGATCCGCGTATCAATACCTGTGACTTGACCAGTAAAGGTCTGGCTACCCCATGCACTGGTTTTAGCGATGACTTCCATACCAATAGAAAGCATCGATAAATAGCGCTCCGGTACTTGTAAATCCAGTTCCATGACGGAAAGATCATCCAACGTCAAAAGTTCAGTACCCGCACTGACCATTTTGCCGCGGCTAAAATCGATAAAACCAACAGTGCCAGAAAATGGGGCAGTAATATGGAGGTCAGCTAAATTGGCTTGAGCAGCATCAAGCCTCGCTTGTGCTATTTCAACACTGGCTTTTTGTGCATCGATTTCAGTTTGAGTAATCGCATTCCGCTTAACCAAACGTTGGAACTCTTTTAACTTACGCTGTTCATCTTTTAGATACGCCTTTGCCTCAATCAAAGCGGCTTGAGCCTTATCGTCATCTAACTTAATTAATAGCTGGTCTTGCTGGACATTTTGATTCGCTTTAACAGCGATTTGATTCACTTTGCCGGCGACTTCCGATGCGACAACCACAGACTCCGCTGCCTTTAATTTGCCGATAAGAGTTAAGGATTGATTGATCTCGTGCGTTTCTACTTGTTCAGTCACAACGGTAACCGCTGAGCCTCCTCGCATCGCAGCGCAAACCGATGGAGAACTCAGTAATATAGAAAGCGTTAAAACAGATAACGATAACGTGGCTTTCATGCTCATGATATTGACTTCTAAACGAATAAACTTATGTCATTAAACTGCTTACAGTTTATCAGTAGATACGGTGTTTAACGTCAAGTAGTGTAAATTCAAGTAAAAAGCGCGCTTCTCTTCTGTTCAAAGGACAAACAAAACGCTGACTTTCTACCATCTTTGCCCAAAAAGACAGCATTCAACGTAAAAACGTAAGAAAAACGCTTTACAGCCTGAGCGAGTTTGCTATGATTCGCTCCGCACTTGGGAGATGAGTTGGGAAAACATCTTACTAAGTATAAAAATCCTCTGGAGGGGTTCCCGAGTGGCCAAAGGGAGCAGACTGTAAATCTGCCGGCACTGCCTTCGATGGTTCGAATCCGTCC
>NZ_JAWPOM010000036.1:0-18786 GCF_033344285.1 Vibrio sp. 779(2023) | reverse complement strand
TGGTAGTTCAGTTGGTTAGAATACCGGCCTGTCACGCCGGGGGTCGCGGGTTCGAGTCCCGTCCACTCCGCCACTTAATATCGACAACCTCGCTTATGCGAGGTTTTGTCAAATCTAGAATATGAAAATTCTATAGGGGTGTAGCTCCAATTGGCAGAGCAGCGGATTCCAAATCCGCGTGTTGGGAGTTCGAATCTCTCCACCCCTGCCACATATCAGGCTCTGGCTTAGGTCAGAGCCTTTTTTGTATCTGGTTTCTTCTCATTATTACAGCTTATTTCTACTCTTATCCCGTAAGTATGGCTTTCTGCTGTACTTTGGCAGCATTTAATCTACTGAACGAACGAAACTACAGTTAGCTGTAATGATCAGTGGCCCGAAATTTTAATAATAAAGGGGAATCACTATTTATATTTAGTTAAACTCAACCGATCTGGATTAATGAGTAACTATGTATGGATATATCTCGTCGACGCTTTCTTCAATCATCCTTAGCAATCTCCGCGCTTACCGTTCTACCTGCATGTTCTCTATCTAGGAGCACTAATAAGCAGAGGCAATATATATACGATATCACTGCAGAGCCTTCTACTGCAGAATTGATCCCTGGGTTTAACACAGACGTACTCGCATTTAATGGTTCGATTCCAGCGCCTACGATTCGTTGTCGCCAAGGCGAGAAAGTTATAATTAGGTTTACTAACAAGCTTTCAGAGCCGACTACAATCCACTGGCATGGCTTGCGAATCCCTATTGAAATGGATGGTGTACCTTTCTTAAGCCAGCCGCCTATCATGCCGGGTGAAACATTCGTTTATGAATTTACACCGCCAGATGCAGGCACGTTTTGGTATCACCCCCACATGAATAGCGTTAAGCAACTTGGTATGGGCTTAGTTGGGCTAATTATCGTTGAAGAGGCTGAGACTGTTCTATTTGATGAAGAACATGAAGTCGTCCTCAAGCATTGGCATTTAGACAAACTAGGTCAGTGGAAGAACCTTATGGTGCCGCGCTTGAGCGCTCGTATGGGGACTCCCGGAGAGTGGAGTAGCGTCAATGGTGTGCATGAACCTGTTTATACGCTGAAGCAGAATGCTACCACGCGATTAAGAATTGCTAATGTCGATAACACCATTACTTACCCGATCGCTATTGAAGGTGCAGAGGCTTGGGTTATTGCTATTGATGGTAACCCTGTTAAAACGCCTTATAAGCTCACTCAGCATAAAATTGGTCCAGGAATGAGGTTAGATGTCGGATTGATTGCTCCAAAGGCTGGAAAACGTGTTTATGTGCGTCAAATGAAAGGACGCTTCCCATTCCCTTTGTGCGAGTTTGACGTTGTTGAGTCTGACCTGTCGAACAACCAGAAACTGCCTTTATTACCTCTCAACCCTGTGCCAGCTCTCGATTTGAAAAATGCAGAGCAAATCGATTATGTGTTTGAGTGGGAGGGGGCGATCACTCCTGCTGATAAATCGGGCAAAGCGATACCTAAATTCTGGCTGATGAACAAACGGGCTTGGGAGGGAATGAGCAAAGATAATATTCCAGCGCCCCTTTCAACATTGGAGATGGGAAAAACCTATATCTTCAACCTAAAGAACGTCACCCAATATCATCATCCTATTCACCTTCATGGACACACATTTACGGTTCTTGAGTTAGATGGAAAAAAACTCGACGAACCGTTTCATACCGATACGGTCTTGCTTGGAAAAAACGGCAGTGCGAAAGCGGCATTTGTTGCAGATAACCCTGGACGTTGGATGTACCATTGTCATGTGATCGAACACATGAAGACGGGGTTGATGGGTTATATTGAAGTAAAGTGACTCCTGTAACTTTTTAAATCTTGATAAGTTTTAAGCGCTATAATTTGCTGAATTCTAAGATTGTATAATCACTATTGCCGTAAATTTGATTACAATGTCGCCATTAACTTTTCTGGGGGAATTATGGGACAACTATCCGTTTTGGGTTTTATTGCATTGGGTGGTGCATTTGGTGCATGTTCTCGTTACTTAATTTCTGAACTTTGTGTCATTTTATTGGGGCGTGGTTTTCCATATGGTACGTTAACCGTTAACGTTGTTGGCTCATTTATGATGGGCTTATTGATAGCAGCTTTCGATAATGAACTTTTGGCAACGGAACCTTGGCGACAAGTGATTGGCTTGGGTTTTTTAGGCGCACTAACGACGTTTTCCACCTTCTCGATGGATAATGTTTTGCTTATGCAGCAGGGCGCTTTCTTTAAGATGGGGTTGAACGTATTGTTGAATGTCGTGTTAAGTATTTCAGCGGCGTGGATAGGCTTTCAATTATTGATGCGCAGCTAGCAAAGTAGTTAAAAATTGAACAGGTCGGCTTGGTTTCACCAAGCCGTTTTTATATACTGACATCACTTGTCGGAGTGCCATAAGGCTGAGACCGTTAATTCGGGATCCGTTGAACCTGATCAGATTAGAATCTGCGAAGGGAACAAGAGAAGATATTCACACCGGAGTTCTTTCTGGTTGATCTATCAAAAGTCGAATGTTATTACAGGCAAATATCGTAAGCTTTAACTAGCCTTAATTTGACTCCTCTTGTCGCATCTATCCGCCAAGCATTTTTATCCAATTACTTTTTATCTAGTATAACAAAGCAAGGAAAAATGCTATGTCGAGTCGCAAACAAGCGAGACTGGAAGCAAAACAGTTCATTGATACACTCTCGGTACAACCGTACCCCAATTCAAGCAAAGTCTACGTAGAAGGCTCACGTCCAGATATTCGTGTGCCAATGCGTGAAATATCACTCGCTGATAGCCTTATTGGAGGCACAAAAGAAGCGCCTATATTCGAACCTAATGAGCCAGTACGCGTTTACGATACGTCGGGTGTATACACAGATCCAGAGCACACCATAGACCTCTATAACGGCTTACCTAAGCTGAGAGAAGGGTGGATTGAAGAGCGCGCCGATACTGAGCTACTTGATGAAGTAAGCTCGGTGTACACCAAAGAACGCTTAGAAGACGAAACACTAGACGATCTTCGTTACGGTAATCTACCACGTATTCGACGTGCCAAAGATGGCCATTGTGTGACTCAATTGCACTATGCTCGCAAAGGTATTATTACCCCAGAAATGGAATATATCGCGCTGCGTGAAAACATGGGGCGTGCCAAGTATCGCGATGAAGTGCTGAATCAACAGCATCCGGGTCAAAGCTTCGGAGCGAACCTACCAAAAGATATTACCGCCGAATTCGTGCGTAAAGAAGTCGCCGAAGGTCGCGCTATTATCCCTTCAAATATTAACCACCCAGAATCCGAACCAATGATCATTGGACGTAACTTTTTGGTCAAAGTGAACGCCAACATCGGTAACTCATCGGTCACTTCTTCGATTGAGGAAGAAGTAGAAAAGTTAGTATGGGCAACGCGTTGGGGTGGAGATACCGTAATGGATCTTTCTACTGGACGTAACATCCACGAAACTCGCGAGTGGATTCTACGTAACAGTCCGGTTCCGATCGGTACCGTGCCAATGTACCAAGCGCTTGAGAAAGTGAATGGTGTTGCTGAAAACCTTAACTGGGAAGTGATGCGCGATACCCTGATTGAGCAAGCAGAGCAGGGCGTTGACTACTTTACTATCCATGCCGGTTTACTACTTCGTTATGTGCCAATGACTGCAAAACGCGTTACTGGTATCGTCTCTCGTGGTGGTTCTATCATCGCGAAATGGTGTTTAGCGCATCACCAAGAAAGCTTCTTATATACCCACTTCCGAGAGATCTGTGAAATCTGTGCTAAGTATGATGTGGCACTTTCTCTCGGTGATGGTCTGCGTCCTGGCTCGGTGGCCGATGCTAACGACGAAGCGCAATTTGCAGAGCTTCGTACCCTTGGTGAGTTAACCAAGATTGCGTGGGAATACGACGTACAAGTAATTATCGAAGGTCCTGGCCATGTTCCAATGCATATGATCAAAGAGAACATGGAAGAGCAGTTGGAGCACTGCCATGAAGCACCATTCTACACGCTTGGCCCACTGACAACAGACGTCGCTCCTGGTTACGACCATATTACTTCAGGCATCGGCGCTGCCATGATTGGTTGGTATGGCTGTGCGATGCTTTGCTACGTCACTCCTAAAGAGCATCTTGGCTTACCAAACAAAGAAGATGTGAAAGTAGGCATGATCACTTATAAGCTTGCTGCGCACGCCGCTGATTTAGCGAAAGGGCACCCAGGTGCTCAAGTTCGTGATAATGCGCTTTCTAAAGCTCGCTTCGAGTTCCGCTGGGAAGATCAATTCAACTTGTCACTCGACCCAGATACCGCGCGCGCTTTCCATGATGAAACCTTACCTCAAGAGTCCGGCAAAGTTGCTCACTTCTGTTCGATGTGCGGACCAAAGTTCTGCTCGATGAAGATTTCGCAAGAGGTACGAGAGTACGCGAAAGACACTGAGCAAGTTGCTGCGGACCAAGCTATCTCGATTAAAATGCTAGATGATCCTCTTGAAGGGATGCGTCAGAAATCGCAAGAATTTAGAGAGTCAGGTTCCGAGCTATACCACCCAGCAGCACATGCCGAGGTAAGTGACTAATGAGCAAAATCCTTATTCCGTCATCGTTGATTGAACTGACAGGTTTAGTTCAGCAATGTTTGTTGTTGGCGAAAGAACAGGGTTTTAGCATAGAAGACATTGAGTTGGGTGTGAGCCCAACTCAATCTATTCAGCTTGTTCGCGGCCAACAGACCACACACATAACGACTGATCTCATTGATGATTATGACTCTGAGCATGAGAGTTCATTTGTGCTCTATTACCGTTCTGCTTTGTCGGTAGAAGCGTGTGCTAAGCAACCGTCGAAAGCGATTTATATTGGTATTGCTGATACTCAGGTATCCGATGAAAAGGAGAAAGTGCTTCAGCTTGATATCTGGCGTCACCCAATTAACAACGAAGTGAGAGCGCTTTCCGTTAAGTCCAAATTCAACGCAATGTTCGATCCTGAACATCACCTTGCTTGGATAGTAACGCTGACAGTACTCGATTTTCCTATCGAAGATGCGTTAACACTTGCTCGAGGAATCCTAACTCAACAAGCGAATGTTTCACGTGAAACACTGTTGAATGACAACCTTGATGAGGGACGATCTACTCAGTGGGCTGACCAATTTGATGATTTCCCCACACCTGTACTGGAGGATAACCGACTCGATATTCAAGTTGGTTGGTCTGCACAAGGTGAGAGCGTTAGCTTTCCAACTCTAACTAAGCAAAGTCTAGGGCTCTATCCAGTCGTTGATGATGTTGCTTGGATTGAGCGTCTACTGCCACTAGGCATCAACACTATTCAACTGCGAATAAAGAACCCACAACAAGCCGATTTAGAACAACAGATCATTCGAGCAATTGAGCTAGGTCGTCAGTATCAAGCACAAGTGTTCATAAATGACTACTGGCAGTTGGCAATCAAGCATGGCGCTTATGGCGTTCACCTGGGACAAGAAGACATAGAAGAATCGAATTTGGCTCAGCTAACTAAAGCCGGCATTCGTCTTGGTCTTTCTACTCATGGTTATTATGAGCTACTGCGCATCGTACAAATTCATCCTAGTTACATCGCGCTAGGGCATATTTTTCCAACCACCACTAAACAGATGCCATCGAAACCACAAGGTTTGGTGCGCTTGGCTCTGTATCAAAAGCTGATTGATAGCATTCCTTATACAAACACAGAGTCGGTTTTCCGTCCTGCAAAAGACAAAGCAGGTAGTGACTATCTGCTTGGCTTTCCGACGGTCGCGATTGGTGGCATTGACCAATCTAATGCAGACCAAGTTTGGCAAACAGGTGTTTCTAGTTTGGCAGTTGTGCGAGCTATTACGTTGGCAGAATCACCTCAGTCCGTCATCGAGTTCTTCGCACAACTGATGAATGACAGACAGCTAACGTTTACTGATCAGAGTAGTAAATTAGCGCATACCAAGAGAGGCGAGCATGCTCACGGATAAGCAGTTCCTTCGCTATCAGCGCCAAGTCGCTCTGCCTGAAATTGCCGAAGTCGGGCAAGAGCGTTTGAGTAAATCGCATGTTCTGATCATCGGTTGTGGTGGGTTAGGAAGTGCTGCGAGTTTGTACTTGGCATCAGCGGGCGTTGGTAAATTGGTTGTGGTCGATAACGATGAAGTTGATAGCAGTAACCTGCAACGCCAGATCATTTATCGTGAACAAGACCTTCAAGTTGCGAAAACAGAAGCGACTGTAAAGCAACTCACTGAACTTAATTCTATGGTCCAAGTTCGTGCTCTCAATAAGCGATTAGACAAAGCACAGCTTCAGCTTGAGGTGATGCTAGCGGATGTGGTGCTCGACTGCACCGATAACATGCCAGCGCGTCAGCTCATTAACCAAGTTTGTTTCGAGCAAAATACGCCGCTCATCTCGGCGGCGGCAATTGGTTGGCAAGGGCAATTCGCTGTCTTTGATTACCAAACACCAAGTGAACAAGAAGCGCAGAGTAAAGCGTGTTACCGCTGTTTGTATCCGTTCGACGAATTACCGCAAACGCAAAAGTGCAGTGAGAGTGGTGTCGTCGGTCCGGTGGTGGGCACACTTGGCAACTACCAAGCGATAGCGGCAATTCAAAAACTGGCGACGGGAAAGTTTCATGTCGAGACTGCCAAGTTACACCTGTTCGATGGATTGAAGCTGCAATGGCAAACCATGGCGATAAGCAAAGACAAACAGTGCCAAGTGTGTGCTCAGATTTAGCTTACGGGTAATGGGCAGAATTAAGAGAGTTGGAAGCAATGACGTTATCAGAACAACAAACAACACAAATGACAGCTGCTGACTTAGATGTGATCACTATTGTCATCAATGGCCAGTCACATCAAGTTGCCAGTGAGTCAAATCTACAGCAAATCATTAGTCAATTTGCGCTGCCTGAAATGGGCTGTGTTTTTGCAATTAATAACAATGTTGTGCCGTGCAGTGAGTGGGCTAGCACAGTTCTTTCACAGGGAGATAGCATCTCTTTGTTTCAAGCGATCGCAGGGGGTTAAAGTCGATGCTTAAAATTGGTGATAAACAATTCGAATCAAGACTGTTCACGGGAACAGGGAAGTTTGCCAACAGCCGATTAATGGCAGAAGCGATTCAAGTATCGGGTTCTCAACTTGCGACCATGGCGTTGAAGCGTGTGGATGTGAACGACCAACAAGACGATATTTTGCTACCGTTAGTACAAGCGGGTGTGAACTTATTGCCGAACACCTCAGGTGCAAAGAATGCTAAAGATGCTGTGTTTGCAGCACAATTGGCGAGAGAAGCGTTGGGTACTAACTGGTTAAAACTAGAAATTCATCCAGACCCGAAGTACTTGATGCCCGATCCAATTGAAACACTTGCAGCTGCTGAACAGCTGGTTCGTGAAGGCTTCATTGTCCTTCCTTATTGTCATGCTGACCCGGTTCTGTGTAAACGATTGGAAGAAGTAGGCTGTGCTGCAGTCATGCCATTAGGTGCGCCGATCGGTTCTAACAAAGGGATAGTTTCTCACGATTTCCTAGAGATCATCATCGACCAAGCTAATGTTCCTGTCGTTGTTGATGCGGGTATTGGTGCTCCTTCACATGCCGCGCGTGCGATGGAAATGGGCGCGGATGCCGTGCTCGTCAATACAGCGATTGCAGCTTCGAGCGATCCCGTTGCGATGGCGAAGGCATTTAAGTTGGCGGTAGAGTCCGGGCGTATGGCTTATGAAGCCGGACTTGCTGGTAAGGTTTCTCATGCGGTTGCGTCGAGTCCACTGACGTCATTCCTAGATGAGCTTTAGTCCTAGATTGGTTTAGCTATTAAGCGAGGAAAACATGAGCTTCGTTGAACAATTTAAGCAGCTGAATTGGGACGACATCTCGATGTCGATCTACGCGAAAACGGCACAAGATGTCGAGCGAGCATTGAATAAACCCAAGCGTGATTTGGAAGACTTTAAAGCGCTTATTTCACCAGCGGCTGAAGCGTACTTAGAGCAAATGGCGCAGCTGTCATACTCGGCAACTCGCAAGCGTTTTGGTAATACCATGTCGCTTTACATTCCACTGTACCTTTCTAACTTGTGCGCCAATGCTTGTACTTATTGTGGCTTCTCAATGGAGAATAGAATCAAGCGTCGTACCTTGAATAGGGACGAAGTGGTTGCAGAAGTTGAAGCTATTAAACGCATGAAGTTCGATAGCGTATTGCTGGTGACTGGTGAACACGAAACCAAAGTGGGCATGAAATACTTTCGCGAAATGGTGCCGATGATTAAGCAACGCTTTAATTATTTGGCGATGGAAGTGCAGCCGCTAGGTCAAGACGAATACGCCGAGCTCAAGACATTGGGTTTGGATGCGGTGATGGTCTATCAAGAAACGTATCATCCTTCGACTTACGCCGAGCACCATCTGCGTGGCAATAAGATGGATTTCGAATACCGATTGGATACACCCGATCGTCTTGCAAAAGCAGGCATCGATAAGATCGGTATTGGCGCTTTGATAGGGTTGGAAGAGTGGCGAACAGATTGCTTTTATGTGGCAGCGCACTTGGACTATCTTGAGCGCACGTATTGGCAGACTCGTTACTCCATTTCATTTCCGCGTTTACGTCCTTGTGAGGGCGCGCTCCAACCAAAATCAGTCATGACGGATAAGCAGCTTGTGCAGTTGATTTGCGCTTATCGTTTGCTAAATCCAGAAGTTGAGTTGTCATTATCGACTCGTGAATCACCGAAATTCAGAGACAATGCATTACCGTTAGGCATCACCAGCATGTCTGCTGCATCGAAAACTCAGCCGGGTGGGTATGCGATGGATGATGTTGAACTCGAGCAGTTTGAGATCAGTGATGAGCGAAGCGCGGGTTCTGTGGAAGATATGATTCGAGCCAAAGGCTTTGACCCAGTATGGCGAGATTGGCACTCGGCGTATTCTGGTTAAGTAGCAAAGAAAGCCACTGGTCATCGTTATGTTTCACGTGAAACATAGGCAAAAAAAGAGGGTTGATGCAAAACATCAACCCTCTACTTTTTTCTAGCTTCTAGCTTCTAGCTTCTAGCTTCTAGCTGTGTGCTACTGGTAGCGTTGCTTGACGAAGCCACTCTTTCACATCACCTTCAACTAGCGGGCTGATCTCATCCCATACTTTCTGATGGTAATCATTCAGCCAAGCAAGTTCTGGACGAGTTAGCATATCAACGTTGATGTTGCGCTTGTCGATTGGGCAGCGTGTTAGCGACTCAAATGATAGAACAGGGAAGTCACCGTTAGTCGGGGTTTCAACAACAAGCTCTAGGTTCTCGATACGGATACCAAACGCATCTGCACGGTAGTAACCTGGCTCGTTGGATAGCACCATACCTTCTGTCAGAGGCACATCGATTTGCTTCTTCGAAATGCTCGCTGGACCTTCATGAACACTTAGGAAGTGACCAACACCGTGACCAGTACCGTGATCGTAATCGTAGCCTTCCGCCCATAGGTGCTGACGAGCTAGCGTATCGATTTGGTAACCACGTGTGCCTTTCGGGAAACGTGCACGTGCAACACCGATGTGACCTTTTAGCGCAAGAGTGAATTGTTTAATCATCTCTTGTGAAGGCTGACCTATGGCAATGGTACGCGTGATGTCTGTCGTACCATCTAGGTACTGACCGCCTGAATCCACGAGGTAAAGTGTGTTCAGTTCTAGCTTGCCAGGTTCAGGTTGGTTTTCGTGGTTGTAGTGACACATTGCCGCGTTACCGCCGGCAGCTGAAATGGTATCGAAGCTAAGATCCATCAGTGTTGGGTCTTCGCTACGGAACGCTTCCAGTTTGTCAGCCAATGTTGCTTCATCATGCAAGTTACCCGCAACGACTTCTGCATCTAACCAAGATAGGAACTTGCTCATCGCCACGCCATCTCGGATATGACACGCTTTCATGCCTGCGATTTCAACTGCGTTCTTCGCTGCTTTTGGCATTAGGCATGGGTCAGCTTTACTCACTACTGATGCACCAGCATTTTGTAGAACCAGCTTAAACCATGCGTTACTTGTCGCAGGGTCAACCAGTACATTCTTGCCAGTTAGAGTTTCTAGTCGTGTTTGTAATGCTTCTGGGTGATGGACTGTTACGCCAGAACCAACGTGAGCGTCAAACTCAGCAGGTAGGCGAGCAGGATCTAGGAAGTATTCCACGCTTGAGTCTGAATGCAGAATCGCGTGAGAAAGCAGAACTGGTAGACGTGATACATCTAGACCACGAACGTTGAGCAACCAACAGATAGAATCAAGTGCTGTGATCACCGCGCTGTCTGCGCCGGCTTTTTTCACGAGCTCTGCGATTTCTTGGCGCTTACTTTCACTTGATTGACCAACCGCTTCTGTTGCCATTAGGCGAACATCAGAAACCACAGGAGCAGGGCGGTCGTGCCACAGCTCATCAATTGGGTTGCTGTCGAGAATCTTAAGCTCAAGTGCACCTGCAAGTTTTGCTTGTGCCATGTCTAACCAAGCAGAGTTGTGCATGCGAGGGTCGATTGCCACAGACGCGCCATTTGCAAGATGGTCTTTAATCCAATCTAGCGCAGGCTCTTCAATTAGGTGGCGGTATTCGAATAGATCAGCAGGAACCTGCTTAGTTACTTGTACCGTGTAGCGACCATCAACAAAGATAGCGGCTTTGTCTTTGGTGATTACCGCAGCACCAGCAGAACCGGTAAAACCAGTTAGCCAATGTAAACGCTCGTTGTGCGCTGGTACGTATTCACCCAAGTACTCGTCTTCATGAGGGACAAGTAGGGCATCAATATTATGTTGTGCTAGCCATTCGCGAATTGCATTCACGCGGCTTTGGGTATCGTTGTGCATCTGTGTTATTCCTTCAAATTACCGCTCCTTCATGCTCAGGTGTGGGAGCTGTTTCCATCTGCTTCATGCAGTTTACGATTCCATTGAGGTTCGCAATCACTTCAATAGAGTCGGAGTACAACTAGGCCATAGATGAGCCAAAAAGGACTACGACAGTTAAGCTACTCATTTTAGCCGCTAAGCGCAAATTGAGCGCGGTGTTTTTATCTAAGGTGATCGGTTTTTTGTGTGATCATCGTACGTAGCCAGCCTAATGCAGGGTCGTTTTCTCTGTCTCGGTGCCAGAATAAAGTGTAAGCCATAGGTGGGAATTCTAACGGTAGTGGCAGCACGACCAAATCAAGCTGTTTGGCCGCAAGTTGCACAAAATGACTTGGCGCAGTAAAGATAAAGTCGGTGTATGAACATAAACTTGCGGCACTGTTAAAGTCGGGCACAGTGACGGCAATATCGCGGTCGGCGCCAATATCTGCAAGGCGATAATCCAGCAACCAACGGTCGTTGCCATCACAACGTACTTGTACATGGCGTAGGGCGAGATAGGCTTCCAGATTCCAAGGTTGTTTTAGCGCAGGGTGGTTTTTGCGAATGATGCACATTTGGTAATCACGATAAATTTCCAACTCGCAAATGTCATCGGGTGGTTGAAGAGTCAGCTTGGCATCGTTTATATCGATATCTTTTCCAGTTAAGCCTAAATCCAGTTCGCCGCGTTGAAGCATTTTAAATGTATTATCCGACCACGGGTGTGTGCTAATTGTCACGCCAGGTGCTTGTTGAAAAATCGCCGGTAAGAAATGGGGTAGAATGAGAGGGTAGACACTCTCTACCGCTGCTATTTGAAAACGGTATTCACTGCTTTGCGGAGAAAACTCTTCGGGTTGAGTCAGCACTTCTAACTGATTTATCAACAGATCCAGTTTCGGTTTAAGAAACAATGCGCGCGGCGTAGGTGTTAATCCATGTGAGTTTCGAGTGAAAAGCGGGTCATCAAATTGAATGCGCAGTTTAGCCAGTGATTTACTTACGGCAGATTGGCTTAAGCACAATCGGTGGGCCGCACGAGTAACGTTTAACTCTTCAATCAGCACTTTAAAGCAGACCAATAGATTTAAATCGATACGAGCCAGTTTTTCGACGTTCACAGTGAATTTCCTCTGAGGAATAATGCTCATGATTATACATCATTTCCATTCATATCATCAGATGATTAAGCTTTACCCAAAGTTCTTTATCCAATTCGGAGTGTTGTGTGTCTAGCCAGTTTTCTAATAGTAAAAAACAGATGGCGTTATTGACCCTTTTGGTTCTTTTCAGTCCTTTAGCGATTGATATTTATCTACCTGCTTTACCTCTTATTGCTTCCACTTTTCAGGTCGATAATGCGCTAGCACAAGACACGATCACTTGGTTCTTATTTGCTATGGGTGTTGGTCAGCTATTCGCAGGTCCCTTAGCAGATAAACTCGGACGTCGAACTGTTGCATTGGGCGGTATCACCATTTACGCGATGAGCGCTTTATTGGCGTGGAGTGCTCAAAATATTGAGTGGATGTTGGTTTCCCGACTGCTACAAGGCTTAGGTGCGTGTGCGACATCGGTAGCAGCCTTTGCAACAGTTCGCGATATCTTTGGCCCGGAAAAAAGCGGCAAAATGATCAGCTACCTTAACGGTGCGATTTGTTTCATTCCGGCTTTAGCTCCAATTCTAGGTAGCTGGTTAACTCAGCAATTTGACTGGCGTGCTAACTTTAGCTTTATGGCGGGTTTTGCTGTGGTGTCTGGATCATTGATGTTTTTCATGATGAAAGAGACTAACCCGTCAACAGAAAAGCAAGCCGTGTTTAAGCTTAGTCGGTATTGGGCAGTGCTTAGCACACCATCTTTTGTTTTCCATGCGTCATTATGCTTGATGGCGATGGCGGTTATTCTTGCTTACGTTACCTCAGCACCGTCGGTATTGATGACGGGGATGGGGCTGTCGATGAATGAATTCACTTTCTGGTTTGGTGTAAATGCGGTGATAAACATTGCGGCATGTATGCTGGCGCCTAAGTTTATGGAGCGCGTTGGAACTCACAACACCTTGGTCACCGGGATCTCAACTCTGGGTCTCGCTGGTGTGATCATGCTAGTGATGAATGGTCAGAATACCGCGCTTTCTTTCATGCTACCTATCTTCATGTCTTCTGTAGGTTTTGCATTCATTCTGGGTGCAGCGGCAGGGAAAGCGTTAGAACCGTTTGGTGATAAGGCGGGCACGGCAGCTGCACTGCTTGGATTGTTCCAAATGAGTGGCTCTGGTTTGTTGGTGGGTACACTGCAACGCTTATCTCTGGATCCACAAACCTTGATCGCAATTCATATGTGGGTCCTATTACCTGCGTTGGTCGTTCTGTTTACAAAAGCAGGGAAGAACTGGCACTCGAGCTTTGCGAAAGCGTAAATCAGTGTAATTTAGTATTTTCCAATGTAAGTAAGGCGTGTATATTTGTCACTCAGACTTTTCCTGACACCATAACGGAACTCAAAAAGTAATGTCGTTAACCACGTATGAAATGGCTCGTATTCTAGAGCAAATGGAAGATTCACCAGAAAAGGTGATGTTTGGCAAGTTGCTTAATGAGCTGGGTAATCAAAGCTCCGAGCGTATTCGTAGTGCGGCTAAACAAGTACCTCTGCCAATTTTGCGTGATATCGTGTACCAATTTCAGCAAGTGATTGAGTCACGCAAAGATGAACAAGTCGAGCAGATGGCAAAAGACCTCGCTCAGCAAGGTATCTCAGCAGAAGAGCTACTGGCTTACTTGAATAAATAATAAAAAATCCCCGCATGATGCGGGGATTTTTTTAGCTTGTCATTTTCTTTTTCAGGATGTGGTCCAAAGACAGCGGTCCTGGCCCCCATACGATTACGATAAGAATCATCAATCCCCAAAGTTGGTGGTCATAAAAACCTTTCTCCCACAACAGTGGGTAAGAGATCACTGCGATGATGTTAAACACAAACAGCATTGCTGCCATCGGGCGGGTAATCAATCCTAGTGCCAAGAACACCGGTAGAACCAACTCCGCAGCCGTACCTAAATAAGCCGCCAATTCCCATGGCAAGATTGGCACTTGGTATTCCAGCTCAAATAAGTACAACGTGCTATCCCAAGACGAGATTTTGATTAGTCCTGAATTGAAGAACACCCAAGCAACCCAAAAGCGGCAAAAGAGAAGTAGTAAAGGGACAAAGCCAGCTTGTAAGGTACTGATTAAATCGTCATACCGATTCACTAAGTTTTTAACCGTATCCTTCATAGAGTGCTCCTTAGATTGATTGCAATGTAAAGCCGTCAACAATATCGAGTGCCATGATGCGATTGAGATGAGCGAGTAAAACTTCAGGTATTTCGCTCAAACTCTGCTTCTGCTCTAAACATTGCAGCAGTTGGAACACATCAGCATCGAGTGCGTGACACAAGGCTTCTCCATTGGCTTGAATCGAGATGACACCTTGCTGTAATTGGTTGATATTAAGTTGTTCGAATTGCCCAGTTTGAATCGCGCTAAATAGATCGAATACTGCGTAGTTGGAGTCAAAGCTGCGGCAGCCCTTTTTGAGGTGTAAGACTAAAGTGGGTTGTTGCTCTTCACTCACTTCGCCAAGTAACGCAAGCGGTTTTAATTCCGCTGCATTGGATTGCTCATACTGTGCTTGACGAGCTAGGTCGATATGCCACTCGAAGCGTGCGACTTCGGGGCTGTAAGGTGCTTGTGCGATCACCTGGCTGAACTGCATGATGGTGTCTTGAAAGCCTTCGCCATAATGCACCACATTTCCTTCTTCTAATGGGTAAGAAAGAACATGCTGGCGAGCTATCTGTTCAAAGCATTCTTCACCAAGCAGCGCTTCAACCATCGGGTAGGTCGCGGACAACACTTCGCTTAAGCTGACGATAAAGTTATTGCGGTAAATCTGCATGCGTTCATCAGCGGTAAACTCATCACTGGCTATATCGCAGTCTTCACCGAGTGCTTGGTAGTGCAGGGCTTTAGCAAACTGGCTTTGTAAGGTGGCTAGATTCATGATGCCTTCCTTGGTTCGCTTTGTTCACTTGGGAGTGTGCCTTGTAACAGCAGTTGCGATGCTTTCTGCGCTTCTTCGAGCAAGACTTCTGGCGCGGGGATATCCAAATCCCATTCAATCAACGTATGACGTGGACCGTGTTTTTTTGTCCACAGTGAAAACAACTGCCAAACTTCATCGCTAACCGGGCGGCTATGGGTATCAATCCATATCTCACCTTTGTCGAGTTGTTTGATGGTAAAACCTGCCAAGTGAATCTCATCCACTTTGTCGGCTGGAATCGCATCTAGGTATGTGTCGCAATCAAAATCGTGGTTGAACGCCGAAACATAAACATTGTTTAAATCGAGCAATAAACGACAGTCAGTGCGCTTTTGCACTTCGGTAAGAAACTCCCATTCGCTGATGGTCGAATGTTGAAACTTCACATAACTAGATGGGTTCTCTATCAAGATCTCACGTTGCAAATATTCCTGCACTTCATTCACGTTACGAGTGAACACGTTGAGCGCTTCTTCCGTATACGGAAGTGGAAGCAGGTCATTAAAGTAGTGACCGCCGTTTTCACTCCAACTTAAATGGTCAGAAACAAGAATTGGGTCGATTGAGTCAATCAGTGATTTAAGTTGCGCAAGATGCTTTTGACTAACACGTTCCACCGAACCTAGCGACAAACCAATACCGTGGCAGCTAATTTGATATTGCTCGCGAAGCGTTTGTAGCTGATGGCGCTCTGTTGCATTGGGTTGGAAATAGTTTTCACTGTGGATTTCTAACCAAGACAACTCAGGCTGGGATTGGCTAAAGTAATCGAGGTGAGGGGTTCTTAATCCAACTCCAACAAGGTCGTGGAAGGTGTGGTGTTTCACGTGAAACTCCTTTTCAAATCGTGCGGGAAGAGAAGGATGCGTCTTGGCTTTGCGTTGGTTGAGCGTCAACGCATCCTCACAATAGCTAGCGATAAAAGATTATGAAGAAGAAGTGCTACCGCCAGCGAGTTTGTCACAAAGACCTTTTGGTACGACTACGAATGCGTCTTTTTGGTTATCTTCTTTAGAAGTACCAGCGCATGAGCTGCTTTTTGTTGCACAGTCGTTTTTACCTGCTTTAGAAACGCCATAGCACTTTTCTTTTTCAGCAGCGACAGCTGGAGCTGCAGTTAGCATTGTGCCACCAAGAGCTAGAAGACCAGTAACAGCAGCAGTAACAGCTAGATTCGACTTTTTCATAATAAATTCCTCTGAATGATTTCCTTTACTTTAAGTTGGCAAGATGAATCACCTGTTTTGGCGTTTTTGTTATCAACTTGCTTAACTTAAAAGATAGGAAACTGGCTAAAAAACTTTCAGAAAAATTTCTGAAGTAAATGGGTTTGCAGGGTCAAATAGGTATAACTAATTGATGTGTTGGGCAAAAAAACATCGATTTTTTTATCAAGTTTTGTCTAAACAGCACCCGGTTGTTTAGGTTATAATCGGTTTTTATGTATAAATAACCAGTAGCTCTCATCATGATGGATCCATCTCTATTACTCGACGGTTTGAACGATAAACAACGTGAAGCCGTTGCAGCACCTCTAGAAAACTTGCTCGTTCTTGCTGGCGCAGGAAGTGGTAAGACACGCGTTCTTGTTCACCGTATCGCTTGGCTGATGTCGGTCGAGCAAGCTTCTCCGTTTTCAATTATGTCGGTAACCTTTACCAATAAGGCGGCGGCAGAGATGCGTGGACGTATCGAAGAGCTAATGATGGGCAGTGCAGGCGGTATGTGGAATGGTACTTTCCACGGCATTTGTCACCGTATTCTGCGTGCACACTATCTTGATGCGAAGCTACCGGAAGATTTCCAAATCATTGACAGTGACGACCAGCAGCGTCTGCTAAAGCGTTTGATCAAAGCGCAAAACCTCGATGAGAAGCAATGGCCTGCACGCCAAGTGGCATGGTGGATTAACGGTAAGAAAGACGAAGGTCTGCGTCCGTCGCACATTGATGCGTACCATGATCCAGTGACCAAGACATATCTACAGTTGTACACCGCTTACCAAGAGGCGTGTGACCGTGCTGGTTTAGTCGATTTTGCGGAGATCTTGCTGCGCGCACATGAGCTACTGCGTGATAACAAGTTCGTTCGTGAACACTACCAAGCACGCTTTAAGCACATCTTGGTGGATGAGTTCCAAGATACCAACAACATTCAATATGCTTGGCTACGTATGATGGCGGGTCCTGAGTGTCACGTGATGATCGTAGGTGATGACGACCAGTCGATTTATGGTTGGCGTGGTGCAAAAGTCGAGAACATTGAGAAGTTTACGCTCGAATTCCCAAGCGTGAATACCATTCGTCTTGAGCAAAACTACCGTTCCACTAAGACCATTCTGGAAGCATCTAACACCCTGATTGCGAATAACACCGAGCGTATGGGTAAAGAGTTGTGGACGGATGGCGTGGTCGGTGAGCCTATCTCGGTTTACAGCGCTTACAACGAATTAGATGAAGCCCGTTTTGCGGTGAACAAAATCAAAGAGTGGCAAGACAAGGGCGGTGCTCTGAATGACGCTGCGATGCTTTACCGTAACAACGCCCAGTCGCGTGTTCTGGAAGAAGCGTTAATTCAAGCCGGTCTGCCTTATCGTATCTATGGCGGCATGCGATTCTTCGAACGTCAGGAAATCAAAGATGCCTTGAGCTACATGCGTCTGATTGCCAACCGTAACGATGATGCAGCGTTTGAACGTGTAGTGAATACGCCAACGCGTGGTTTGGGCGATAAGACGCTTGAAACCATCCGTTTTGCGGCTCGTGACCGTGGTTGCACCATGTGGGAAGCGAGTGTAGCTATGTTGGACGAGAAGGTGCTTGCTGGTCGCGCTGCTGGTGCTCTGAGCCGTTTTATCGAGCTTGTCACCGCGCTAGAAGACGACACCTTAGAGATGCCGCTGCATCACCAAACTGACCATGTGATTAAATACTCGGGCTTGTTCGCGATGTACGAGCAAGAGAAGGGCGAAAAGTCTAAGGCACGTATTGAGAACTTGGAGGAATTGGTGACCGCAACTCGCCAATTCGAGAAACCAGAAGAAGCCGAAGACATGTCACTGCTGACGGCATTCCTAACCCACGCAGCACTAGAAGCGGGCGAAGGACAAGCGGACGAATTTGAAGATGCGGTTCAGCTCATGACATTACACAGTGCGAAAGGTCTAGAGTTTCCATTGGTGTTTATGGTCGGTGTGGAAGAAGGCATGTTCCCAAGCCAAATGTCGGCAGAAGAAGCAGGGCGCTTAGAAGAAGAACGCCGTCTGTGTTACGTAGGCATGACCCGTGCGATGCAGAAACTGTACATCACTTATGCTGAAATGCGTCGTTTGTACGGTCAGGATAAATACCATAAACCGTCTCGCTTTATCCGTGAACTGCCAGAAACTTGTTTAGATGAAGTACGAATGAAGGCGCAAGTTAGCCGTCCTTCAAGCAGTGGTCGATTTAGCCAAACTGTTGTGAAAGAGAGCTTTAATGAAACCGGCTTTACGCTAGGTTCTCGTGTGATGCATCCAAAGTTTGGTGAAGGCACCATCATCAACTTCGAAGGCAGTGGTCCACAGAGCCGTGTACAGATTGCCTTTAACGGTGAAGGCATCAAATGGTTGGTAACTGCTTACGCACGACTAGAGAAACTGTAAGGCTTGACCAAAACTCATCAACTTAAGAGCTGCTTCGGCGGCTCTTTTTGTTTTCAGCCCTAAACCACCTACTTCAGTAGGTGGTTATCATCCGTTTCGGCTTTGCCTGTAAAACTAC
>NZ_JAWPOM010000035.1:0-19653 GCF_033344285.1 Vibrio sp. 779(2023) | reverse complement strand
ACCGAGGTATCGAATTGGATTATCATCAACGAGTGCCCACACAGATTGATAGGTCTATATTGTTAAAGAGCTTGCTTTACGAGAAGTTTTTCTCTCAAAGCGGAGGTGCATTCTAGCGATTTAATTGACAGTGTCAAACACTTTTTCAATTTATTTTTCGTAGAAGCTTTCACCTCTCCGACCCTGCTGAAGCCTTATCGCGTCTGCCGTGTCGGTGGATGCGCATTATAGGGAACTCAGATCCGTTCGCAACCCTTTTTTGAAAAAAAATGGAAAAAAATGACTGTTCGATGACTATTTCATCAAAAAAGCAAAAAAGAGGGTAAAAAACCCTCTTTTTCTGCCTTAAAAGCCGTATTTAAATGAATGCGTACGCGTCTGCGAACATACGTTCGCTCTTCGCTTTCTTGTTCTGAGTGAACTGTTCACGTGCTGCGCCAGCCATTTCAAAACGACCTGCAATATAGATATCGTAGTTTTCTAAGCTTTCGAAATCTTCAGCTACAGCTTGTAGCACGTTACCAACTTTACCTTGCCAGTCTGCAGGAGCTTCTTCTACTACTGGCACAAAATGAACATTGGCAAACTTGTCGGCAATCTCGACCAGTTCGTCTTTAGCATAAAGCTGGCAGTTATCGCGCGCCCCCCAATATAAATAGATAGGATTGGTTTTATTCTGCGCTACGCAATGATCCAGAATCGAACGTACGTAACTAAAACCTGTACCACCAGCGATCAATAACAGCGGGCGTTCACTATCTTCTTGAACCCAAGCATCGCCATGTGGCGCATCAATTTCAATCTGACCATCAGTTTCAAGCGCCGCTTGCATTGCTTCGACAACTTCTTGTGCATAAGCGTTGTGTTCCGCCGCACCGATGTGCAGTTCAAGTTCACCTTCATGACGACAAGGACTGCTTGCGATAGAGAAAGGACGTTTGTCTTTTTCACCCATCACCACCATTAGGTACTGACCCGCTTTAAAAGGCACTGGTGATTCTGGATGAAGAAGGATTTGGTAAGTATTACAAGCTAACGGCTGAATAGACTTTACTTTACATTGGATGGTCATGGTGTTCCTCTCGCTTACTCGTCAAAAGTAAGCACTAAATTACTTTCTGTATAGGCTTGGCAAGGGAATATCCAACCTTGCTGTTGCTCTTTTTCGGTTAGCATAGGTTCGAGGTGATAGCTCACCTCGCCCGTTAGCTTTTTACACATGCACATGGCGCAAGCGCCAACTTGGCAACGGTGTGGGAAGCGAATATTGTTGTTGAGCGCAGCTTCTAACACCGTCTCCCCTTCTTTTACTTGGAATGCAACGTCCATTGGTAGAAGGTGGACTTGATGACTCATAGAATACCTAACTGGTCCCAAATCTCATCGACTTTAGCCACAAGTTTAGGATCTTTTTTGATAGGCGTACCCCACTCGCGCGTGACTTCAGATTCGAACTTGTTGGTCGCATCCAGTCCTAATTTGGATGAACTCTCAGTCTTACCAAGCACTTGAATCGTGTCTCTATCTGGGTCCATTCGAGTTGTCACCGCCCAAATGATGTCATTCCAATCTCGTGCATTAACGTCATCGTCGCACAAAATGATGAATTTGTTATCCGTGTACTGAGCAAAGAAGCCCCATAGATGTTCCATCAATTCTTGGGATTGACCGGCTTGGTCTTTCTTCATTGTCACGACTGCAAATTGGTTGTTTGCTGTAGCCGGTAGATAGACGTCAACAATCTCAGGGCGTTGCTGTTTCAACTCATTCAGTTCTGCTTCGGTAATCGCTTTGCTGTCTCGCTCAGTGACCTCGGTTCGCGTCGCCAGCTCGGCATCCCATTTAATGGTTGCATCCAAGCCCATTTTGGAGCCAAGCCCAACCACTGGTGAAGCAAAGTCGAGCGAGTCGATTGGCGTGTTATCTATCATCAAGGTATCACGTACAGCGTCCATATGTTCTGACATGGCTTTAACGACATCATTCCAATCTCGTGCGTTTACCGATTCATCGCACACAATAACAAACTTGGTATACATGAATTGACGTAAGAAAGACCACACGCCCATCATTACGCGCTTGGCATGTCCTGGGTACTGCTTCTTCATGGTGACGATGGCCATTCGGTACGAACAACCTTCTGGCGGAAGATAGAAGTCTTCAATCTCTGGGAATTGCTTTTGCAGAATAGGCACAAACACTTCGTTTAATGCCACACCCAATACAGCTGGTTCATCTGGCGGACGACCTGTGTAGGTGCTGTGATAAATAGGGTCTTTACGCATAGTAATGTGCGTAATAGTAAATACGTGGTGCTTTTCTTTTTCGTTATAGTAGCCAGTATGGTCACCGTAAGGACCTTCATCAGCAAACTCGTTCGGGTCGATATAACCTTCCATCACGATTTCCGCGCTCGCTGGCACTTCCAAATCGTTGCTGACTGACTTCACGACTTCCGTTTTGCTTCCACGTAGCAAACCTGCAAATGCGTATTCCGATAGCGTATCTGGCACTGGTGTTACTGCGCCAAGAATGGTTGCTGGGTCTGCACCAAACGCGACCGAAACTGGGAAAGGTTTACCTGGGTAGGTTTCCATCCAATCGCGCAGATCAAGCGCACCACCACGATGGGCTAACCAACGCATGATGATTTTGTTCTTGGCAATTTTCTGCTGACGGTAAATGCCTAGGTTCTGACGTTTCTTATTTGGACCTTTGGTTACGGTTAAGCCCCAAGTAAGCAGCGGCGCTACATCTTCTGCCCAGCAGCTCATTACCGGAATTTTATCCAAGTCGACTTCATCACCTTGCCAAACAATGTCTTGGCATGGTGCTTTACGTAAACGCTTAGCCGGCATGTTCAATACTTGTTTGAACACAGGCAGTTTTTCTAAAGCATCTTTGAAGCCTTTTGGTGGCTCAGGTTCTTTTAAATAAGCCAGCAGCTTACCGACTTCTCTTAATTCTTTAACATCTTCACGTCCCATACCGATTGCGACACGCTCTGGTGTACCAAACAGGTTAGTCAAAACAGGTACGTCGTAGCCGATTGGGTTCTCAAACAACAGCGCAGGTCCACCAGCACGCAAGGTGCGGTCGCTGATTTCTGTCATTTCATAAGCGGGATCGACAGGGTGAGTGATGCGTTTAAGTCGACCTTTCTGTTCTAGGTGGTCGATAAATTCGCGTAAATCCTTAAAACTCATAGGCCTTCATGCTGGCTGATTAAACTGTCCGCAGTATAACAAATAGGAGGACGCTAAGATCCTCCTATTTTGTGTGGGTATGTGAGCAAGATTACTTTAATACTTGTTCAATCTGCCGAGTCTTTATCTGATGGTTCGAAGATACTAACTCTTCCAACCAGGTTTGATGCCCTTGTTGAGCAAGCTCTCGAGCAACCATGGTTGCTTCTTCTGATAACGCCATTTTTCTAACTAAAAACTGCTTTACTTGCGGAGATAGAGGGTTAGATTTTGTAAGTAGACTAATAGCTTCTGGCTTGAGTGATGGGTTAACTGTGGCATTCATCAATTGCTGAATGGAAAAAACGTCTCCAACCGCAGCTAAACGCTCAAGTTCGGACTGGCTGTTGTAATCGGCTTTCATCCGCCAGAGTAAGTTGTACACTTCCTCATCCTGACTAACTTGTGCCAACCTGACTATCACGGCCGTCGAGGGTAACCAACTGGTCACATTTGCTTTGGTTAACTGGGCCGCTAATGCAGCAAGCGCGTTGGGTGATAAACTGTCTAACTCTCGAATCAAAAGCGCTTCACGCGCTTGAGCTTGTTGAGATGGCCCTGTAAGCCATTGCTTTAAGTTAAGCTCTCTTCGTTCAGCTTGTAAGACAAAGTCCAAGGTACTTTGGTCTTGTTTCCAACGCTTAATCAAGCGACTCGCAATAACGGGAAAGTTAAAAGCGGGTACACTAAATTCATACCCATCACCTCGCTCTAACACTTGATAAGTCGGGGTCATACGGATCTGGGACTCAACAAACAGAGCCATTCGAGGCGTGAGAATCACATCTTGCTTTTCAAGCTTTTCCAATAATTGAAAGCGCACCACCTCTTGTTGAGGCAAAGCAAGTCGATCAAGGGCAAATTTAAGCGAGTCGACTTCATCTCTGACAGCGTAATCAAGCAGTTCAGAGACTTTAGTCTGTATTTGAGTATCCTGAAGCCACTGTTCTACTACAGACTCATGCATTTCCTTGGCAGATAATGTCGCAGGTAGAGTGATAAGTGACAAGCTCAGGAGTAATGACGACAACATTCCTTGTTGCATGTTAACCTCCCGATAACATTTCCTTCATTCTGATACTTCTATCGGGAGAAAGCAATAAAAAAGCCACCGATATACGGTGGCTTTTCGCAGAATAACTTATCTGAGATTATTGACGACGCATCGCATCGAAGAACTCATCGTTGGTCTTAGTCATCGCTAGCTTATCGATTAGGAACTCCATTGCGTCGATTTCGCCCATTGGGTGAACGATCTTACGCAGAATCCACATCTTCTGTAGTTCGTCAGTCTTCGTCAGTAGCTCTTCACGACGTGTACCTGAGCGGTTGAAGTCAATCGCAGGGAATACACGCTTCTCAGCAATCTTACGGTTCAAGTGCAGTTCCATGTTACCTGTACCCTTGAACTCTTCGTAGATAACTTCATCCATTTTAGAACCAGTATCTACTAGTGCCGTTGCGATGATAGTTAGGCTGCCGCCTTCTTCTACGTTACGTGCAGCACCGAAGAAACGCTTAGGACGATGTAATGCGTTTGCATCCACACCACCTGTTAGTACTTTACCTGATGAAGGCACTACGGTGTTGTAAGCACGTGCTAGACGAGTGATAGAGTCAAGCAAGATAACCACGTCTTTCTTATGTTCAACAAGACGTTTTGCTTTCTCGATTACCATTTCCGCTACTTGTACGTGACGAGATGCTGGCTCATCGAAAGTCGACGCAACCACTTCACCTTTAACTAGGCGCTGCATCTCAGTTACTTCTTCTGGACGTTCGTCGATAAGAAGAACCATCAACTCACACTCTGGGTGGTTGTACGCGATGCTTTGCGCGATGTTTTGCAGAAGCATTGTTTTACCCGCTTTAGGCGGAGCAACAATCAGACCACGTTGACCTTTACCGATTGGCGATGCCAAGTCTAAAACACGTGCTGTAATGTCTTCTGTTGAACCGTTACCACGCTCCATAACCATGCGCTCATTCGCATGTAGAGGGGTAAGGTTTTCAAATAGGATCTTGTTACGGGCGTTGTCTGGTTTATCGTCGTTAACGGTATTGACTTTTAGAAGGGCAAAGTAACGTTCACCGTCTTTTGGTGGACGAATTTTACCAGCGATAGAGTCACCAGTACGTAGGTTAAAGCGACGAATCTGACTTGGTGATACGTAGATATCGTCCGGACCCGCAAGGTATGAACTATCTGCACTGCGTAGGAAACCAAAGCCGTCTTGCAGAATTTCCAGAACCCCATCGCCAAAGATGTCTTCGCCGCCTTTCGCGTGCGCTTTTAAAATCGCGAAGATGATGTCTTGTTTTCTTAAGCGAGCTAGGTTCTCTAATCCTAAGCTTTCGCCCAGTTTTACAAGGTCAGACACAGGTCTGTTCTTCAGTTCGGTAAGGTTCATGGTGGTGGATTCTTGTTTAGTCAAAATAAGATCTGTTTTCTAGTTAAGATGGATTTGGTCTCAGGATCGACCAAGAAGAGAAATTTGTTCAATTAACGCGCGATAAGTTAGCACTAATTAGTATTCTAGTCCAGAGTTAGAAAAACAAAACCGTGCATTGTAACTTTGCACGGTTTTATCTGTAATCACTTGGTGATTATAAGTTTGCGTCTAGGAACTCTTTTAGTTGAGTTTTAGACAGAGCACCTACTTTCGTTGCCGCTACGTTACCATCTTTAAATAGTAATAGCGTTGGAATGCCGCGAATACCAAACTTAGGTGGTGTACCTGCGTTATGGTCGATGTTTAGTTTACCGATAGTGAGTTTGCCTTCGTACTCGTCTGCGATTTCGTCCAAAATAGGAGCGATCATTTTACAAGGACCACACCATTCTGCCCAAAAATCCACTAGAACCGGGCCTGCAGCGTTGATTACATCGTTTTCAAAACCGTCATCAGTTAGCTGCAAAATCTTATCACTCATCTTCCACTCCAATGTGTTTTTCGAAACTGGTTGGATGATAACCAGTAATTAGATGCCCTATTGGAATGTATTTACTTTCGTATTGCAAGCTTTAGCTGATATTCTATAGCCATGAAAAAGACGCATATCACAGAGCAAAAGTTCGCCGATTTGGGCTTAAAGCCCCAAGTTATTGAAGGATTGGACAAAAAAGGGTTCGAATTTTGTACCCCTATCCAAGCCTTGGCGTTGCCGGTCCTGCTCACCGGCCAAGACATCGCAGGCCAGGCCCAAACGGGTACTGGTAAAACGCTCGCGTTTCTTACTGCTACGTTCAACCACCTTCTGACGACTCCGGAACATGAAGGTCGTAAGCCTACACAGCCACGCGCAATTATTATGGCGCCTACACGTGAGCTCGCTATTCAGATTTACAATGATGCAGAATCATTAACTGAAAGCACAGGTCTAAAAACCGCTCTAGCTTACGGTGGTGAAAGCTACGACAAGCAACTTTCGAAACTGCAAGACGGCGTAGATATTCTGATCGGAACAACAGGCCGTATCATCGATTTCTACAAACAGCGCGTATTTAACCTCAACAACATTCAAGCTGTTGTTCTGGACGAAGCCGACCGCATGTTCGATCTTGGCTTTATTAAAGACATTCGCTTCTTGTTCCGTCGTATGCCTGAGCCAAAAGAGCGTTTGAACATGCTGTTCTCAGCAACGCTGTCTTACCGCGTTCAAGAACTGGCATTCGAACACATGAATACTCCTGAGCATGTCGTTGTCGAACCAGAACAAAAAACTGGCCACCGTATCCAGGAAGAGCTTTTCTATCCTTCGAATGAAGACAAAATGGCGCTGCTTCAAACACTAATTGAAGAAGAGTGGCCAGATCGCGCTATCATTTTTGCCAATACCAAGCATAAGTGTGAATCGGTTTGGGGTCATTTGGCTGCCGATGGACACCGTGTAGGCCTTCTTACTGGCGATGTACCGCAGAAGAAGCGTGAGAAGATTCTTGAGCAATTCACCAAAGGTGATGTCGACATCTTAGTTGCAACTGACGTTGCAGCGCGTGGCCTGCATATTCCTCAGGTAACGCACGTTTTCAACTACGACCTTCCTGACGACTGTGAAGATTATGTTCACCGTATTGGCCGTACTGGTCGCGCTGGTGCGAGCGGTCATTCGATCAGTTTTGCTTGTGAAGAGTACGCGGTTAACCTACCAGCAATCGAAGAATACATTGAGCATACAATCCCAGTTTCAGAGTACGATTCGTCGGCACTGATTCAAGATCTACCGGCTCCGATTCGTATGCGTGCACCACGCAACCAACAGCGCCGCACGAATACTGGCGGTACCCGTTCTGGTAACCGTAAGCCGCAGGGACGTCGTCCACGCCAACCGCGTCAATCGGCCCCAAAACAATCGTAATAGGAAACTGAGTTCGTTTTATGAGTCAAGCAGGATCATCACCGCTATATGCCGCCATCGACCTCGGGTCGAACAGTTTTCACATGCTCGTTGTGCGTCACATCGATGGCAGCGTTCAAACAATGGCTAAAATTAAGCGCAAAGTTCGTCTAGCAGCGGGCTTAGATGAACATAATTCTCTTAGTATGGAAGCTATGCAGCGAGGATGGGACTGCTTAAGTCTATTTGCGGAACGCTTGCAGGACATTCCTAAACAAAACATTCGCATCGTCGGTACTGCAACATTACGTACCGCGACCAATGTAGATGTGTTTTTAGAAAAGGCTAACCAAATTCTAGGCCAGCCTATCGAAGTGATTACTGGTGAAGAAGAAGCTGCCACTATCTATAAAGGTGTCGCTCACACCTCTGGCGGTAGTGGTCGTCGCCTTGTAGTCGATATCGGTGGAGCAAGTACCGAACTGATTATCGGTGAAGGTTTCGAAGCCAAAGCACTGACCAGCTTAAAAATGGGCTGCGTGACTTGGCTTGAAAACTTCTTTAAAGATCGCCAATTGAATGCTCGTAACTTTGACGCGGCAATTGAAGGAGCGAAACAGACCATCCAGCCGATTTTAGAACGTTATACTGAAATTGGTTGGGATGTGTGCGTTGGTGCATCAGGCACTGTTCAGGCATTGCAAGAGATAATGCTGGCGCAAGGTATGGACGAAGTAATCACTCACTCCAAACTCAAGCGTCTACAGAAGCAAGCCATGTTGGCCGACCATTTAGAAGAGCTCGATATTGAAGGCTTAACACTTGAACGTGCATTAGTGTTCCCTAGTGGCCTCTCTATTTTGATTGCCGTTTTTGAGTTGCTTGAAATCGATGCTATGACACTGGCTGGCGGCGCACTACGCGAAGGCTTAGTGTATGAGATGGTTGAAGAGCTTCGTCAAGAAGACATTCGTGCCCGCACTATCGCTAGCGTACAAAATCGTTATCAGCTCGATCACCAATACGGCGAACAAGTCGCTACTCTGGCACACACGCTTTTACAGCAAGCTGGGGGCGATGAGTGGATTACAGAGCCTCAGGGCAAGATATTACTCGAGACCGCCGCAAAACTGCATGAAATTGGTTTAACTATCGATTTCAAAAAAGGCGGAGAGCATAGTGCTTACTTGCTGCAGAATTTGGATCTGCCTGGTTACACGCGCGCACAGAAGTTCTTTATTGGTGAAGTGGCTCGTCGCTATCGCGAACAGCTCACTTCTTTACCTGAGCAGCATGCATTATCAGGCTCAAGTGCCAAACGAGTATTGAGACTGTTGCGTCTTGCGGTTCTACTCAGCCATCGTCGCAATCCTGATCTAGAGCCAAATGTGACTCTAACGGTTGAAGGCGACAATCTAACGTTACACATTGATGCGCAATGGCTAGAGAAAAACCCACTGACTGCGGCTGAGTTGGAAATTGAATCCAACCGTCAGACAGACATCGGCTGGCCATTAAATATCGTAGCAAAATAAGCGAATATCACTGCCTTACAATACTAAGGCCCAGGCGTTCGCTTGGGCTTTTTTGCTTCTACTTCCCCTACAAAACGTGCTGCCCAGCAAAAATCTCAGCTTCTCCGCTCTACATCGAAAAACAGCCATGCTTTATTGATAAACACAATTTAGCCAACCAAGATGCACCATCATGAAAACCGTTTTAATGACTGGCTTAACTGGCACCCTCGCCCCAAAAGTCGCTCATCAGTTTCACCTACGCGGCTGGAACATATTGGAGTGGAATCACCACCAAATCTCACCAGATGATCCAGAGCAAAGTGAACAATTTTGGCAGCAACACTACATCAATGCGGTGTGCCATATGGCGATGGGAAGTGAAGAGTGGGCAGCATGGCTCGGTGAACACTGCAAACAGCGCAACATTCCTTACCTCTTTGTCAGCACAGCAATGGTATTTGATGCCACAAAAAACGGGCCTTATGGCATCTTTGAAGAAAGAAACACCCAAGATGATTACGGCAAATACAAAGTTCGTTGTGAAGATGCAATCTGGCAAGCAAATCCAGATGCGATGGTTGCTCGAATTGGTTGGCAGCTCCATCACCAAGCAGAAGGCAATAACATGTTGGCGCATCTCGACCGCCAATATGAAGAGTACGGCGTTATTACCGCTAGCACAGCTTGGTATCCCGCGACTTCTCATATGGACGATACTGCACTCGCCTTTTTGCAGCTTATTGAGCGGAACGAAGCCGGTTTATACCATCTTGATAGCAACTTAAAGGATAAGTGGAATTTCTACGAACTCGTTTGTGCACTCAAGCAACATTACAACAAGCCATGGCAAGTGCTGCCAAGCAATGATTATCACCATGACCAACGTCTAACAGATGAACGAATTGCCTTGCCGCCATTGAGTGAACGTTTCAACAAGCCAGAGCAAATCAAACAAGCTGGCATCATAGGCATCAACTGGGGACGCACGCACATTCCCCACTATCGAAACAATGGTGTATCGGTCACAACGTTATGCGCCAACCAAATAGAACCGCTTCAGCAAGCGTGCAGTGAGGAAGCAATCCTAAAGGCAGAAACGAACATCAGCGCACTCAAACAACTCGATGTCGTGACCATCGCGACACCTGCGCATACTCATGCAGAGATCATAAAGACGTTAGGTTCAACCAAGCTGATTTGTGAAAAGCCATTGGTGGGATTGAATTCCGACATCACTCACTGGCAGCAACCGAACTCCAACCTATTGGTTAATTACGCCTTTGCTCAGCTAGAGACCGCCAAGACGATAGAGAAGTGGCTCACCTCGCAAACCCAACCTTGTGTGGTCAATCTAATCACCCAAGTTAACCTACCGGGCACCTTCACACTCAAAGAGTGGTTTCTTGAAACAGCCAGTCACCCTATTTCTTGGTTGCTGCACTGCTTCGGAGACTACTCTCAGTCAACACTGATTGAGGAAAACGGCCAACTGATCGTTGAGCTGCAATGTGGCGACCACCAGCTAAGATTTGTATTTGAATTAACCGGTGAGCCGGGCATCGAGCACATTTTAACGATTCAATCCAACCAGACCTTAACCAGTAAAGGCTACTACCGTGTCGGCGAAAAATGGCGTTTCGAGCCCATTCTCGTTAATGGCAACGCGATAAATGATGGAGAGTACAGCGAATCTGATTGCTGGCAGGACGCCAATCAACGCAGTGTCGGTTTGATGCTGGCGATGTTCAATCAAAGCATCAGTTGGGAGAACGGCCTGCAACTTGGCGCCTTCGATGCGCAAAAAGCCATTTTGATTGAGAAGATGCTCTGTTAGCCATTTCACCAACGAGCTTCCTCTACGTTCCGTATCTTCGATTAAAAGGTCTCACTCGGGACCTTTTTATTGCTCATTTTTACCTTCGTACAGCTTAGGGAGCTTTTGGACACCTATGATCTAATTACTCACCACGTTGTACAAAACGCTCTAAACCCAAGTAAACAGGCACAAAAAAGCCGCTTGATTTGAGCAAGCGGCTTTCGGGGTTCCCACTGATATTAAGACTGAACGCTTGTCGTCACCTTAAAGTCAGGGTTCACCACAGTCAGCTTCTTAATGAGGTAATTCAGTAATACGCCGTACATAGGAACGAACAAACCAAGACTAATAATCAGTTTGAAGCCGTAATCCACCAACGCGATTTCCGTCCAATGCTCCGCCATGAATGGATCTGGACTTTGATAGAACGCAATGGCGAAGAAAGCGATGGTATCAAGTGCATTACCGAAAAGCGTTGAACACGTTGGAGCTACCCACCACTGTTTCATTTGGCGTAGGCGGTTGAACACATGCACATCCATGATCTGACCAAGTAGGTACGCCATGAAGCTAGCAATCGCGATACGAGCAACGAATAAGTTAAATTCCCCTAGGTGGCCAAAACCTTGGAATTGACCTTCGAAGAACACCACCGATAAGAAGTAAGACACTGCCAAAGCAGGCAACATCACTAAGAAGATGATCTTACGTGCCAACTGAGCACCGAAAATACGCACAGTTAAGTCAGTCGCTAAGAAGATAAATGGGAAAGTGAATGCACCCCAAGTGGTATGGAAACCGAAGATAGTAAACGGTAGCTGAACTAGGTAATTGCTAGATGCAATAATGACTAGGTGGAATAGAACCAGATAGATAAGGGCGTTGCGCTGCTGCGCAGGGGTAAAGTTACTCATGCGATACCTTTTTAGTTTGGTTTGGGGGTGAGGGAACCCAAATCGAGTCACTGAATAAAGTGGCTCTTACCAACAATGTAAAATGAAAAATAAACTGGCTTGGCTCTTTCTGAGCGAAGCGGTGGGCGATTATACATTAACCACTTTTCGCCGCAAGTCGTCTGTTTGACGCAAACGTTTAAGCATAAAAAAGGGTGTTTCATGTGAAACACCCTCTCTAGAAAAATTCTATTTTTAGAAGCCGCGCTGGAACAACCCTGCAAGATAATCCAACTCTTCCCTGCTCTCTTCAATCGCTAACGCTTCAAACCAAATCGCTTCGCTGTAATGCTCTGCTTTCATAAACAGTCGGCAACCTTCAAAGTCAATCAACCAAGAGTGAATGTCCGCATCCCACTGTTTTTCCACCACAGTAGCAGAAAGCAAGCCGACTAAACGCTCACCTAAAGCAGGAAAGCTATCAAGGTCAAAGCTCGGCGCGGTAATGATTAAGCGCCCTTCTTGTGCCATGTAATCCGCTAAGCCAAATTCCTTTTGCATCTTGGTTCCTTATCCGTGGTGAGTAATGTGTTCTTGAATCAAATCGAGGAATGGATCGGCGTACTTCTCTAGTTTGCGCTGACCAACACCGCTGACTGCAAGCATTTCGCCGTAAGACGTTGGCAGAATTTCCGCCATATCAATCAGAGTCGCGTCACTGAAGACCACGTATGGTGGCAAACCATCTTCATCAGCAATCGACTTACGCAGCTTACGTAACTTAGCAAACAGCTTTTTGTCGTAGTTCTTGCTGGTCAGTTTGTCCGACTTCGCCGCACGTGCTGCGGTGTCTAAACGCGGAACCGCTAACTCTAGGGTCACATCGCCACGTAGCAGCGGACGCGCTTCTTCGGTAAGTTGCAGCGTTGAGTTACGCGTGATGTTTTGGAACAGCAGCCCTTTGTGGATTAACTGACGGAAGATACTCACCCAGTAATCGTGGCTGTGGTCGCGCCCTATCGCGTAGGTAGAAATCTTATCGTGGCCGTTTTCACGTACACGAATGTTTTGCATGCCACGTAGCACTTCCACCACGTAGCCCATACCAAAGCTCTGATTCACTCGGTACACACAAGACAACGCCTTACGCGCTTCTTCCGTGGCATCAAAGTGTTTCGGTGGATCTAAGCAAATATCACAGTTGCCACATGGCTTCTCACGATACTCACCAAAGTAATTCAATAGCACCTGACGACGACAAGTCTGCGCCTCAGCAAAGGCACTCATCGCATTCAGTTTGTGGGTTTCCACCTGCTTCTGTGGACCATCGTCTTTCTCATCCAACATACGACGCAGCCAACTGATGTCCGCTGGGTCATACAACATCATCGCTTCCGCAGGCAAACCATCACGCCCTGCACGACCGGTTTCCTGATAGTAGGACTCGATATTGCGCGGGATATCAAAGTGAACCACAAAGCGCACGTTTGGTTTGTTGATGCCCATACCGAATGCCACGGTCGCCACTACGATTTGGATGTCATCACGTTGGAAAGCTTCTTGAACGTAAGCGCGCTCATCGGCATCCATACCTGCGTGATAACCAGCTGCACGAATGTGGTTGTTACACAACTTCTCAGTCACCATCTCAACTTTCTTACGGCTACCACAATAGATGATGCCGCAATTACCTTTTTGAGTTTCAAGATAACGAACGATTTGCGAAACCGGCTTGTGCTTCTCAACTAAGTTGTAGCGAATGTTGGGACGGTCGAAGCTGCCTAGGTAAACCTCTGGATTATTCAGTTGCAGACGCTCAAGAATATCTCGGCGCGTTGCGTCATCTGCGGTCGCCGTCAGCGCCATAAATGGCACATGGAAAAATTGCTGCTTAAGTTGACCAAGCGCGGCGTACTCTGGACGGAAGTCGTGTCCCCACTGGGAAATACAGTGCGCTTCATCGACAGCAATCATCGATAGCGGCAAGTTTTCCAAGCGCTCAATGAAATCACGCATCAATACGCGTTCTGGTGAGACGTACACCAACTTAAGATGACCAGTGTGCATGCGGTTATACACGCTGAGCAGTTCTTCACGAGTCATGGTCGAGTTAATGCATTCAGCCGCTACACCGTTGGCTTTAAGCTGGTCCACTTGGTCTTTCATCAGCGAGATAAGCGGAGAAATCACCAAAGTAATACCAGAGCGAACCAAAGCAGGAATTTGATAACACAGCGACTTACCGCCACCAGTAGGCAGGATAACTAAGCTGTCGCGACCTTCTATCGCGGCGTCAATCACTAATTGCTGACCATCACGGAACTCTTGGTAACCAAACACATCCTCCAACACACGTTGAGGCGTTACAGGCGAATCAGATTGTTCGGCTAACAAGGTCGAGGTCATGAAAAGTCTCAGATTGGGTCTTAAAAAAGAGGTGCTTATGCATACCACTGGCACACAAAGTGAGGGCACATTGTAATGGGGTTTCATGGTGAATAAAACCGCAAATTGTTAGGTGTTTCGCATCACGACTCGTATACTGATTTTCTGCTCTATAAAACACACAATTAGGTGACACTTCATGACACCAGAAGACGAACAACAACGCGCGCGGCAAGGCATCTTGCTAGCGATTGGCGCGTATACCATGTGGGGCATTGCGCCGATGTACTTTAAGTCCATCGCACAAGTATCTCCTTTGGAAATTCTAAGCCACCGAGTGATATGGTCTTTCTTTTTGCTTGCTGCACTCCTCCATTTTGGCCGTCACTGGCGCTCGGCTTACCACATCGCGAAAGACAAAACGAAAATCGCTTACCTGATCGCAAGTTCCATGTTAATTGGCGGCAATTGGTTGATTTTCATTTGGGCGGTAAACTCGAATCATATGCTCGACGCCAGCTTAGGTTATTACATTAACCCATTAATCAATGTCTTGCTCGGCATGGTATTTTTGGGAGAGCGACTGCGCAAATTACAGTGGTTCGCGGTTGTATTGGCAGGTTGTGGCGTACTCGTTCAACTGATTGTATTTGGCTCCGTACCTGTTGTTGCGATGGCGTTAGCAATGAGCTTCGGCTTTTATGGCTTATTAAGAAAGAAAGTCAGTGTCGATGCAAAAACTGGCTTGTTTATCGAGACATTACTTCTGCTGCCGGTGGCCGCTGTTTATTTGCTTTTTATTGCCGATACACCAACCTCAAATATGCTTACGAATCCACTTACGTTAAATAGTTTGTTGATCGCTGCTGGGGTTATAACAACCCTGCCACTGCTGTGCTTTACGGGTGCAGCAACAAGACTCAAATTATCGACTTTGGGCTTTTTCCAATATATAGGCCCAAGCTTAATGTTTTTACTTGCAGTATTGATGTATGGCGAACCCTTTACCATGGATAAAGCGATCACTTTCGTCTTTATTTGGGGAGCACTAGTCGTGTTTAGCTTTGATGGATTACGTAATAACCGTCGCTCACGCCGAATCGTTCAGCCACAGTGATCGTTTTTTACAAGACAAGTTAGAAATTGCCAGATAAGCTTGGTCATAATGTGACCAAGCTTTTTTTTGTTTAATGGAACATATTCAGTACTACGCAACCGACCATGACAACTTGAGTCTAATAGAGGCGAAATACCAGAAATTTGCTTTTCAAAGGCATTACCATCTGGATTTTCATCTCGGCCTGATCACGCATGGTGCGCAGAAGTTCCAATATCAAGGTAACAACCACCAAGTTGGTCACGGGCAAATTGTGATTATGCCGCCGGATGAGCTGCACGACGGGCAATCTAAGCTCGAGAGTGGCTACGAAGTAAATGTGTTTGCGATCGAACCTCTCCTATTGAGCGATCTGGCTGATCTTAAGCAAAACGGTCAAATAATACACTTCAACGAGCTGATCATCTCGGATCCACAGATATTTTCACAACTTAGTAACTTACACGGGCTACTTCGTCGTGAAAACCTCAGCCAACTCACCAAAGATTGCCTTCCTTTTGAAGGATTTAACCAGCTTTTTGATCGCTACGGATCGCTTGAGCGACAAAAAGTGGTGCCATTAGGAAATCAATCACTTGGAACGTTAAAAGATTATCTAATGGCGAACCTCGACCAAGCGGTGCGTTTAGATTCGCTATCAGAGCTGTGCCAACTGAGCCCAACGCAGTTCCAGCGCCACTTTAAAGCGCAAACTGGCATGACGCCTTATGCATGGTTCGCACGCCTGCGCCTCGAACAAGGCATGAAGTTACTGCAAGCTGGTCAATGTGGTACCGACGTCGCCCACCAGATCGGTTTCTACGATCAAGCGCATTTCAGCAAAGCGTTTAAACAGACCTACGGCGTTTCCCCTTCTCAAGTGGCTCGTTAATTTCATTTACCGAGAAAGCTGTCAGTTTTTTACAAGCGCCACAGGTGACTTACCACGACAATAGCCGAATTGGTTAAATTTGAGATGTGTTATGAATGAATCCACCATATTGCTGACACTCGCCAGCATTCACTTTATTGCCCTAATGAGTCCAGGTCCGGACTTTGCGCTGGTCGTACAAAATGCGACGCGTCATGGTCGTCAAACTGGCTTGTACATTGCGTTGGGATTGTCCGTCGGTATCTTGCTGCACTCTTTGTTCAGCCTGACAGGTGTGAGTTTTGTCGTCCACCAACACCCAGTGCTGTATTCCGTGGTACAACTGCTCGGTGGTAGTTACCTGCTCTACTTAGGAATTGGCGCATTGCGTGCCGTGATCTCGATGATCCAAAACCCACTGACGGATCAACCTAAGAAGCAAAATAACCTAGTGATCAGCAATAAGCGTCAAGCGTTTGCTAAAGGGTTTGCGACCAACATTCTTAACCCAAAAGCCCTGGTGTTCTTTGTCAGTTTGATGTCGAGTTTAGTCCCAGCAGGTATGTCGATTACTGGCAAAGGTATTGCACTGGTCATCCTGTTTGGCTTGTCGCTATTCTGGTTCTCTAGCCTTGCATGGATGCTGTCGACACAGCGCTTACAGCGTAAATTGCAACAAGCGGGTATCTACATCGACGGTCTATGCGGCGTGGTATTTACTCTAGTGGGCGGCAGTATTCTATACCAAACTATCAATACTTTTATCGGATAAAGTACTGATTTAAAAGCGTAGCACAATCGACATTTCTAAGATTGCTGACTCGACGTGACTCTCCATAACTGCCAAGCTCAAAGCACAAAACTGGCAACATGGAGAGTCATCATGCATTGGACGTTCAACCGACTCGTGACCACGGGTCTTTTTCTTACTTCCCCACTAATCTTATCTACCTCAGTCTTTGCTAACCAAGCAGCAGATGCAGTTGCGCCGGAGCACAGCACTGGCTTCGAGCAAAAACAATTGATCAAAGCGAAAGATTATATGGTTACCGCAGCCAACCCACTTGCCACCCAAGCTGGGGCAGACGTTCTTGCACAAGGTGGTAATGCTATTGATGCTATGGTTGCCGTGCAGCTGATGCTGGGCTTAGTAGAACCCCAATCTTCAGGCATTGGTGGTGGCGCCTTCTTAGTGTATTGGGACAGTGAGAAACAAAAACTGACTACGTATGATGGACGCGAAACCGCACCGCTCGCCGCAACGCCGAAACTCTTCCTAGATGACAAAGGACAACCACTGCAATTTTACGATGCGGTTGTCGGTGGG
The DNA here is from genome assembly GCF_033344285.1 of Vibrio sp. 779(2023). NCBI lineage: Bacteria > Pseudomonadati > Pseudomonadota > Gammaproteobacteria > Vibrionales > Vibrionaceae > Vibrio > Vibrio sp. 779(2023). Next base: position 2,165 of record NZ_JAWPOM010000035.1, on the reverse strand, counting down.
CGTTCCGTTGCCACTCCTGGTACAGTGAAACTGCTGTGGGACACGCACCAGAAATACGGCAAGTTGGAATGGAAGAAGATAATCCAACCCGTGATTACCTTGGCTGAGCAAGGTTTCGAAGTCAGTCCTCGCCTCGCGAGTCTGATTGAAAAAGATGCCAAGCGCCTATCTCGCTTCCCTGCGACTAAGGCTTACTTCTTCAATCCAGATGGCTCACCAAAAGCCGAAGGCACGTTGTTGAAGAACCCTGAATACGCGCAAACTCTGACGGCAATTGCAGAGCAAGGGGCAAAAGCTTTCTATCAAGGCGATATCGCCACAGACATCATCAAGACAGTACAGAATGCACCGGGCAATCCTGGCGTATTGGCACAACCTGACTTTGATGCGTTCCAAATCAAGCAACGTGAGCCGGTTTGTGCGGCTTATCAAAGCTATGATATCTGCGGCATGGGACCACCTAGCTCTGGCGCATTGACGGTTGGACAGATTCTCGCGATCACCGAGCAATACGATCTTAAAGGTTGGGGAGCCGAAAGCGCGAAATCATGGCAAGTGATCGCCGATGCATCGCGCCTTGCGTTCGCGGATCGTGGTAAATACATGGCTGACCAAGATTATGTGCCAATGCCAACCGAAGGCTTACTTGATAAAGATTATCTCAAGCAACGTGCTGAGCTCATTCAAGTCGGTAAAGCCTTGAGTAAGGCTGAAGCCGGTAATCCTCCTTGGTCGCACGCCATGAACTTAAGCATGGACCAATCGATCGAGCTGCCTTCCACCAGCCATTTCAATATCGTCGATAAGCAAGGCAATGTGGTTTCAATGACAACAACCATTGAGAACGCCTTTGGCTCACGCTTGATGGTACGCGGCTTCTTGCTCAATAACGAACTGACCGATTTCTCTTTCCGCACGCATCAAGATGGTGTGCCAATCGCGAACCGCTTAGAACCGGGAAAACGCCCACGTTCATCCATGGCACCAACCATTATGATGAAGGATGACAAACCTTACATGGCAATTGGCTCACCGGGTGGCAGCCGCATTATTGGTTACGTCGCACAAGCCATTATCGCCCACACGCAATGGGATATGGACATCCAAAGCGCGATTAATCAGCCACGATTGCTGAACCGTTTTGGCACCTTAGATATTGAGCAAGGTACCGCCGCAGAGGGCTTACAGCCTGCTCTGGAGAAGATGGGCTTTAAAACCGATGTTCGGGATTTGAACTCTGGTCTGCATGCGATACGAATAACAAAAGACGGTCTTGAAGGCGCTGCGGATCCAAGACGTGAAGGTGCCGCTATCGGGCAGTAAGAGTCTTTCGCTCGACCCCTTGTGCGAGATCTCTCACAAAGGGTTGAGCAAACCTCTCTTTTTTAATGGTAAAACCGTACAGCAAAGCGCATAAGCCATTGAATTTAATACTCATGTATCTTTTTTGAACGCTAAGAGAGTTAAAAAATGTGAGATTAGCCCGTTGTTGGAAATCGTTAAACACGTAATATTAAACCTGTCGGAAGGATGCTGACACGGAACAGGAAACACCACGGACTTGGTGAACTTCAGGAAGAAGAAACGGTTATTCAGGATGAATAGTCGGGCATGGATTGCAAAATTGGACATTGAACGGAATCAATAGTGACTAGGATGGTTGCTACTAAGGACGGGAAATGGACACCTCTGGACGAGGCAAGGATTTGAACATCAGGATGATGTCAGGGACACCGCTCAGGGAACAAGTGATGAGAGCTAACGAGGATAGTTAGCAGACCAGGATAAGGTCACTAAGGACACCGCTAGGAAGGCGACGTAAGGATTAAGCTGACGGATTCAGCACGCTATCATGGATTAGATGCATGGAGCACTCTTAGTAGCTGGATTGCTGCGAGTAAGACTATAACCCCGATGGGCGCAAGCCCTCGGGGTTTTTCTTTGCCTAAAGTTTTTCTCAGTAGATCTGCTGAAAACAGGCATTCACCCACAACGCCCACCTTTCACTTCAAACGGCATCGTTAAGTCGCGCTTTTGTACTCCATTTATCATTCCATTTTTTACTGCGTTAGCGACACCAAAACTGCACAAGTAAATTACCACCTTCTAAAGAAGGTGGCTTTGTGTGAGCCCCCTAAAAGGGGGCCTTTGTTTAGTCCAGCGCC
>NZ_JAWPOM010000034.1:0-30682 GCF_033344285.1 Vibrio sp. 779(2023) | reverse complement strand
TTTACGATTCTTTACGCTCCCTATACGTCGCTTTACCTAGCGGGTCGTATTCTATACTCAAGCGCTGTGAGAACAGCTCAGAAGAACCACTCACCTGTGTAAGGAATCGTATTATGAAGTCTGCAAAAAAACTTGTGTTAGCTGCTGTTGTTCTACCTCTTACTCTTGGCGCCGCAAGCGCATTCGCTTACGGTGGTAAAAACCATCATAAAGGTCCTCGTGACGAATGCGGCATGGGTATGGACCGAGGTGTCATGCGTCAACTAGACCTGACTGATGCACAAAAAGATCAGCTAAAAGAAATGCGTGAAGCAAACAAAGCAGAAATGAAAGCAAAATTCGCTGATGGCAAAGAAGCACGTATGGCTGAGCGTCAAGCGCATCACGCAAAAGTACAATCGCTTTTGCTGGCGGATAACTTTGATGAAGCTCAAGCTAGCGAATTAGCAAAAGAGATGGTTGAGCGCCAAACGGAACGTCGCGTGCAAATGCTAGAAAGAAAGCACCAAATGCTTAGCGTATTAACACCTGAGCAGAAAGCGAAATTTGTTGAGCTACAAAATGAACGTATGCAAGAGTGTGGCGACAGAATGCACAAGCGCATGGAAAAGTCGCGCAATAATTAAGTCATGAATTGATGTTATATAAAGAGGCAGCCATTGGTTGCCTCTTTTTGATCTGGTTATTTCATGGTCATTCAATATACTCAACGTATGGTTTTAGTTAACTCTTTGATTATGAAACAGCAATACGCACGTTTAGTTACGACCGCCGCTTGGACTGCAACCATTGTGGCGACGCTTCTTCTGATAGTAAAAGTCATCACGTGGTGGGTAACCGGCTCAGTGAGCTTATTGGCGTCATTGATTGACTCCATGTTAGATATCGCGGCTTCGGTTGTGAATCTTGTGGTGGTTCGTTACGCCTTACAACCGGCAGACCGCGAACATACGTTTGGACATGGTAAAGCTGAGTCCTTAGCGGCCCTAGCCCAAGCAATGTTTATTTCGGGCTCGGCAGTATTTTTGATTCTTAACGGGATTGACCGATTTTTCCGCCCACATGCTTTACACGCACCGGAGTTAGGTGTGTATGTATCGCTGTTTGCGATTGTGGTCACACTTGGCTTGGTGATGTTCCAAAAACATGTGGTTCGCGTGACGGGGAGCCAAGCAATAGCGGCGGATTCTCTGCATTATCAGACTGACTTGTATATGAATGCTGCGATCATGGTTGCTCTGGGGCTCAGTTATTTTGGAGTGACTCAAGCGGATGCTGTGTTTGCGATTGGTATTGGTGTCTTCATTCTTTATAGCGCTTTCAAAATGGTCAGCGAAGCGATTCAAACCTTACTTGATAGAAAGTTGCCCGATGAAGAGCTTGAGCAAATTAACCAAGCTTGTTTGAGCGTAAAAGGGGTATTGGGCGTGCATCAGTTACGCACGCGAATGTCCGGACCGACGCGCTTTATACAGTTGCATTTAGAGCTAGACGATAACTTACGATTAATTGAGGCGCATTACATTGCTGATAAAGTGGAAGATAATTTATTGGCTCTGTTTCCTGATGCGGACGTACTGATCCATCAAGATCCATTGTCTGTCGTTTTCGGACCTGAGAAAGAGCAGAAAGCGCAAGATTGGTAGGCTTGAAAAATCCATCAGTGCCCGAAGACAAACAGGTACTTATTGACTATCTTTCCATCAATACTTATTAAGATTCGTGATCCTGATATGAATCAACAAAGTTTCATAGAGAAACTGTAATACTCTTACATAAGTAGAAAAGTTACATAAAAAAGTGCGTTTTCATTGGTAATCCTGTAGAGGAAATGTAACATAACGCACAGTTCTGGATTATGCAGGTTGCTTGGTAACAAGGGGCCTAAAAGAAAATTAAATAATTGATTGCCAAAGATCGAGGGTGAGCATGATTAAGAAGATCGGTGTTTTAACAAGTGGCGGTGACGCACCTGGTATGAACGCTGCGATACGCGGCGTAGTACGTACAGCACTATCCGAAGGATTGGAAGTATTCGGTGTGTACGACGGCTACCTAGGCCTATACGAAGGCCGCATCGAGAAGCTAGATCGTTCTAGCGTTTCAGATGTGATCAACAAAGGTGGTACGTTCCTAGGTTCTGCACGTTTCCCTGAATTTAAACAAGTGGAAGTTCGTGAAAAAGCGATTGAGAACCTGAAAAAACATGGTATCGATGCACTAGTGGTAATCGGTGGTGATGGTTCGTACATGGGTGCGAAGAAACTGACTGAAATGGGTTACCCATGTATCGGTCTTCCGGGCACAATCGACAACGATATCGCAGGTACGGATTACACTGTGGGCTACCTAAGTGCACTAAACACCGTTATCGATGCAATCGACCGTCTACGTGATACTTCTTCATCTCACCAACGCATTTCAATTGTAGAAATCATGGGCCGTCACTGTGGTGATTTGACTCTGATGTCTGCAATTGCGGGCGGTTGTGAATACATCATCACTCCGGAAACTGGTCTAGACAAAGACAAGCTGATCAGCAACATCCAAGATGGTATCGCTAAAGGTAAGAAACACGCGATCATCGCGCTTACTGAGCTAATGATGGATGCTAATGAACTAGCACGTGACATCGAAGCCGCGACAGGTCGTGAAACTCGTGCAACAGTACTTGGTCACATCCAACGTGGTGGTCGTCCAACTGCATTTGACCGCGTACTAGCATCTCGTATGGGTAACTACGCTGTTCACCTATTGATCGAAGGTCATGGTGGTCGTTGTGTAGGTATCGTGAAAGAGCAACTTGTTCACCACGATATCATCGACGCAATCGAAAACATGAAGCGTCCAGTACGCAACGATCTATACAAAGTTGCTGAAGAGTTGTTCTAAGCAAGCTTGAAATAGATAAACAAAACCGCGGCTTTCCGCGGTTTTTTTGTATTTGAGAATCAACAAAAAGAAACTAGTGATAGACGAGTGTTAAGACACGCTGTTCTGCTCTATGAGCGTTAATTTTCGCTCGCGCAGCGCAAACAAGTAGCCCAGTAGCCCACCCAACGTATTCCCAACCGCGATACCGATAAACAAGCCTTCAATGCTGTAGATTTGGCTCCCGACCCACGCCGATGGCAAGGTAAAAATGAACAGCCGCATAAAGCTCCACTGGAATGCACGCAATGGCTTGTGCATCGCATTCAAACCACTGACTAACATCATCACGATGCCTTGGAAGCCATAACTAAATGGCACCACCAGTAAATAATGCCAAAGCAGGTTTTTCACCGCATCTTCCTGAGAAAACAGCGCAGCCAGAGGAATGCTCAGCGGTACCATCATCAAGAAGATAAACCCTTGGAATACCACTGCAAAACGCATGCTAATAAATAAACCCGAAAAGGCTCGTTGCGGTTGTTTGGCTCCTAAATTTTGTGCCATAAACGGTGTGAGGGCAGAGGTCAGCGACATCAATACTAAAATCAATATGGACTCAATACGCTGCGCTGCCCCGTAAGCAGCAACCGCCGCTGTACCGTGGTTGGATAACAGCATCATCAGAATGGCACCGGACAACGGATTCATCGCGTTTGATAGCGCTGCAGGGCTACCAATTTTTAGTGTCTGTTGCCAGTCTTGTTTCAGCAAAGCCCATTGGGGTTGAGCAAGCAATTTTTCCCGTTTAATTAGCACATAGAATGAGCCACATAAAGCACCTAACCAGCTAAAGGCACTTGCTATGGCTGCGCCTTGAATGCCAAGTTCCGGAAAAGGGCCATAACCGAAAATCAACAATGGATCGAGCATGCCATTAATCAAACCAGCCAACATCATGACTTTTGCTGGTGTTTTTGTGTCGCCAGTAGCTCGGATAGCACTGTTGCCCGCCATTGGGATCACTAGCAGAGGAATGGTGAGATACCAGACCTGCATATATTGCTCAATAAGAGGGATGAGATCATCAGACGCACCAAGAAAACGAAACAATGGCGCAATGGTGGTAAAGCCAATAGAAGACGCGATAGCCACAAGTAACACGGCTAACAACAAACCGTGGGTGGTGAACCGAGCAGCTTGTGGTGCATGACCTTGCCCAAGCAAGCGACCAATATTGGTCGATAGTCCCATCCCAATCCCCATCGTAATGCAGTTAACCGCAAAGGTGACAGGGAAGGTATAGCTGATAGCCGCTAGCGCTTGAGTGCCAAGCAACGAGATAAAAAACGTGTCCACCAAGTTAAACATCAAAATTGCGATCATGCCCATGGTCATGGGTACGGTCATTTTCCGCAGCGTTTCAGGAATGGGTGCGGTCAACAAACCATGCTTATCGGTCGCTTGGGGTTCCAGCTTGTTATTTTCCTGCATGTGTGACAACTATCTGGTGAGCAAACTGCAAGGATACAAGAAAGCGAGATGCCGAGCGAGTGAGCATTTCTAACGCAAACCGTTGCCTAGTTGTTCGTTATTTTAACTAAGTCACAAAAATTTTGTGCCACCCCCTTGGGATCGCTGCTTCGACCCCTTATATAGGGATCACGTGTCTGGGGCTACAGTCCCTAAGGACAATTATCAAATAAACATGGAAATTTTCAGGAGAGACGACCGATGAACATTCGTCCATTACATGACCGAGTTATCGTTGAACGTAAAGAAGTTGAATCTAAGTCTGCTGGTGGCATCGTTCTGACTGGTTCTGCTGCAGAAAAATCGACTCGCGGTGTTGTTCTAGCTGTGGGTAAAGGCCGCATCCTAGAAAACGGCACCGTACTGCCACTAGACGTTAAAGTCGGTGATACCGTTATCTTCGCTGAAGGTTACGGTACAAAAACTGAAAAAATCGACGGTAAAGAAGTGCTTGTCATGTCTGAAAACGACATCATGGCGATCGTTGAATAATAGCAATCATTGAGTAATTTTTTGCTCAGATTCAATTACGAAATTACACACAAAGAATTTTAGAAAGGAAATCAAAGATGGCTGCTAAAGACGTTAAATTTGGTAATGACGCACGAGTTAAAATGCTGGAAGGTGTAAACGTTCTGGCTGACGCAGTAAAAGTAACACTGGGTCCTAAAGGACGTAATGTCGTTCTAGACAAATCTTTTGGTGCACCGACTATCACTAAAGATGGTGTATCAGTAGCGCGTGAAATCGAGCTGGAAGATAAATTCCAGAACATGGGCGCACAAATGGTTAAAGAAGTTGCGTCTAAAGCAAACGACGCAGCGGGTGACGGTACAACAACAGCAACGGTACTAGCACAATCTATCGTTAACGAAGGTCTAAAAGCAGTCGCAGCGGGCATGAACCCAATGGATCTTAAGCGTGGTATCGACAAAGCTGTTGCCGCGGCAGTTGAGCAACTAAAAGAGCTTTCTGTTGAATGTAACGACACAAAAGCGATCGCGCAGGTTGGTACTATCTCTGCAAACTCAGACGCAAGCGTAGGTAATATCATTGCAGAAGCAATGGAGCGTGTGGGTCGTGATGGCGTTATCACGGTTGAAGAAGGTCAGGCGCTACAAGACGAGTTAGACGTAGTAGAAGGTATGCAGTTCGACCGCGGTTACCTGTCTCCTTACTTCATCAACAACCAAGAATCAGGCAGTGTTGATCTAGAAAACCCATTCATTCTTCTAGTAGACAAGAAGATCTCAAACATTCGTGAGCTTCTTCCAACGCTAGAAGCTGTCGCGAAAGCATCTCGTCCACTGCTTATCATTGCAGAAGATGTAGAAGGCGAAGCGCTAGCAACATTGGTTGTGAACAACATGCGTGGCATCGTAAAAGTTGCAGCTGTGAAAGCACCTGGCTTCGGTGACCGTCGTAAAGCAATGCTACAAGACATCGCTATCCTAACTGGCGGTACTGTGATTTCTGAAGAGATCGGTCTAGAGCTAGAAAAAGTTGCACTAGAAGATCTAGGTCAAGCGAAGCGTGTTTCTATCACGAAAGAAAACACGACTATCATCGATGGTATCGGTGAAGAAGAGATGATCTCTGGCCGTGTTGCTCAGATTCGTCAACAAATCGAAGACGCAACTTCAGACTACGACAAAGAGAAACTACAAGAGCGCGTAGCTAAACTGGCTGGCGGTGTTGCAGTAATCAAAGTTGGTGCTGCGACTGAAGTTGAAATGAAAGAGAAGAAAGACCGTGTAGAAGATGCGCTAGCCGCAACTCGCGCAGCGGTTGAAGAAGGTGTTGTTGCTGGTGGTGGTGTTGCACTTATCCGCGCGGCATCTAAGATTGCTCACCTAACGGGTGACAACGAAGAACAAAACGTTGGTATCCGCGTTGCACTACGTGCAATGGAAGCGCCAATCCGTCAAATCACGAAGAACGCAGGTGAGGAAGACTCAGTTGTTGCGAACAACGTGAAAGCGGGTGAAGGTAGCTACGGCTACAACGCGGCAACAGGCGAATACGGCGACATGCTAGAAATGGGTATCCTAGATCCAACTAAAGTTACTCGTTCTGCACTACAATTCGCAGCATCGGTTGCAGGTCTGATGATCACTACTGAAGCGATGGTTACTGACCTACCGCAAAAAGACGCGCCAGCGATGCCTGACATGGGCGGCATGGGTGGCATGGGCGGTATGGGCGGCATGATGTAAGCCAGCTTATCTCATCGCTCTAAGGGAGCCCTTATAGCGGAAAGATAACCGACCAAACCTTTAAAAGTCGAGGCAGATGCCTCGACTTTTTTTATGCGTGTCACCTGAGAAACATGACGTTCTGGAGTGGCTTATCATGAGATTTTTGAGCGTAAAAAGCGCCATTTCAGAAGCAAAAAATCGAAGAGAAATATTTTTTCTTTTGAGTCAGATGGTTAAATCTGACCTATTGCTAACACTTTTTGAACGGGGACAGAGCAAAATCTGAACATTACACTATGTTGTAAATTGTTGCTTCCCATCATGGAGATGAAAATGAAAAAGCTTATGACGTCATTGGCGGTTGCAGCCGCTATCGCATCACCTGTTGCTTTTGCCGACAGTACACCTGTGATGTTCTCTACTATCGATAACACAAACGCACCCTCTAATTCTTCAGTAGGTGGCGTTCGTTTAGCTGTGCTGCATGGGCAGGTAAATGAGGTTAAAGGTGTCGACTTTTCACTGCTTGGTATGTCAGAAACGGATCGTACGACAGGTGTGAACTTCGGTCTGTTTTTTGGCGCAGCAAAAGTAAATCAAGAAATGAAAGGCGCGTCTTTAGGCTTAGTTAACTGGAACCAAGGTCAGACGACGGGTGTTAACTTGGGTGCTGTTAACATTACGAACAACGTAAAAGGCTTGAACTGGAGCGCGGTGAACTATTCTGAAGGCTACACCATGGCGGATGTGGGCTTAGCGAGTATCTCTAAGAAGTCTAATTTCCAGTTTGGTTTCTTCAACATGACCGATCAAATCGATGGCGTGCAAATTGGTCTTTTGAACTGTGCGGATAACGGTTTCTTCAAGTGTTTCCCACTCATCAACTTTGCTAAGTAATCCCTGAGAAAGTCAGAATCTTTATATACAGAAAGCCCTCGATGTTCGTCGAGGGCTTTTTAATTACAGATGGGATGAAGCGAGTTTCTCGGATCGTTAACTATTTAATTAATCGTGATGAAGTTTTGCGTTGTTGAATTCTTTGATGAACACCGCGGCGTAATGCTTTGATGTGGTTTTCTGCTTTATCCACACCTAACAACACGGTTAATGTCAGGAGAGTAATAACCACCGACTGCGTTAAATAACCCAAACCTATCATCAAACCTAAACCTGCTAGCACCCATATTACAGCCGCGGATGTTACGCCATGGATTTTTCCATCAAGTGTCATCATAACGCCAGCGCCTAAGAAGCCGACGCCAGTAATGATCTGACCAAGCACTCGTGCTTGATCAAGTGTATTTGGCGATAACGACACTGCCATCGACATAAACAGGTAGGTGCCTGAAATAATTAATATTGCTGTGCGAATGCCAACCGGTTTACCACGAGTTTGGCGCTCTATACCGATCATGAGCCCATTAATGGCGCAGCATAGTAGGGCAGGCCAACTGAATGGGCCAAGATCGAAAATTTGTTCGAATGCTGTATGCATCTTGACCTCCAAAAGTGCGGAGTATGCATAGACTTACCGTGCAAAGCGAACAAAAATAATCAATCTAGACGACAAATTTAATTGAGCGTCAGAGCTTACTCTAAATGCAAATCCAACGGCGTTTTACTTGGCCTGCCACCAATTTCTCGTGTGAGTTTTGGTACCAGATAACCCGATACACGCGTGATGAGTCCGCGCATAATAGCTTTCGCTTCTTCGTCCGAAATAAAGTAGTGCGCTGCGCCTTGCACCTTATCAAGAACGTGGAGGTAATAAGGCAAGATACCCGCGTCAAATAAGGCTTCACTTAACGCCACTTGAGCTTCTACCGAATCATTCACGCCTTTCAGCAGAACGCCTTGGTTTAGAAGCGTAACGCCCGCTCTTTTGAGCTTGAACATCTGTTCAGCAAATTCGTCATTGATTTCGTTGGCATGGTTGATGTGAGTGACGAGGATGATTTGTAACCTTGATGCTTGCAGCAGTTGGCATAGTTCATCAGTGACTCGAGCTGGAATCACCACAGGTAAACGGCTATGAATACGCAGACGTTTGATGTGAGGAATATGAGCAATGTGCTCTAAAAGCCAATAAATCTCATCGTCTTTTGCCATTAATGGATCACCACCTGAGAAGATGACTTCGTTCAACTCTGGTTGTTGTGCCATGTACTCTAAGCACTTGGTCCAGGCTTGTTTCCCGCTTTTGTTCTCTTGATAAGGGAAGTGACGACGAAAACAGTAACGGCAATTTACCGCGCAGCCACCTTTGACAATCATCAGGGCGCGGTTGCGATACTTGTGTAGCAGGCCAGGGACTTCATTGTCCTGCTCTTCCAATGGATCATTGGAGTAACCCGGATGCACCTCAAATTCGTCGCTCAGTGGTAAAACCTGACGTAAAAGAGGGTCTTTAGGGTTGCCTTTCTCCATCCTATCGACAAAACTTTGCGGTACACGCTGTGCAAACAGCTTGCGCGCGGCAAACCCGTCTTGCCACGGTGAAGGATCAATTTCCAGTATTTCGAGCAATTTTGCAGGATCAGAGATCCCATTCGCCAACTGTTTGAGCCAGTTTTGCTCAACAGATTCGACTTTTCGGGTTATTATGTGCGGCATTGAATTTAGCTCTAAGAATGTAAGAGGAAAAAATGGCTACAGTTAGCACCAATGAATTTAAAGGCGGTCTTAAGTTAATGCTTGATAACGAGCCTTGTGTAATTCTGGAAAACGAATACGTTAAACCAGGTAAAGGCCAAGCGTTCAACCGTGTTAAAATTCGTAAACTTCTTTCTGGTAAAGTGCTAGAGAAAACATTCAAGTCTGGTGACACTTGTGAAGTGGCAGACGTAATGGATATCGACCTAGATTATCTATATTCAGACGGCGAATTCTACCACTTTATGAACAGTGAAACGTTTGAACAGATCGCAGCGGATGCAAAAGCGGTAGGTGAAAACGCTAAGTGGTTGGTAGAAAACAACACTTGTATGATCACTCTTTGGAACGGTAACCCAATTACTGTTACTCCACCAAACTTCGTTGAGCTAGAAGTTGTAGACACAGACCCAGGCCTGAAAGGTGATACTCAAGGTACTGGCGGTAAACCAGCGACGCTATCAACTGGCGCTGTTGTTCGTGTTCCTCTGTTCATCTCAATTGGTGAAGTGATTCGCGTAGATACTCGTACTGCTGAATACGTAGGTCGTGTGAAGTAAGCACTTTATATGATTGTTAGAAAGGTCGCTTCGGCGGCCTTTTTTATTGCCTGTGATTCTTCTCTTTTAATCCCTCTGCGTAAAACATCGATATCCTCCGCAAATTTTTGATGATTTTGTATTATTCGTAAAAATCTTATTTATTCCATGAATCTGTCGATTATTCCTTAATGTAACATTTTGATACATTAGTACTTGTTGCTGAGTTGCATAGCAATCTGATTTTTATCGATTTAACTCAGTAACAATCCAAAAAAGGAGAACAAAATGGAAAGCAGAGGTTTAGGAAGGGGTTTAAAGGTGGAAGAAAGACGTCAGTTACTACATAAAGGATTAAAAGCAGCCGTATTTGGCGTACCGCTGTTGGCAATAGGCTTAACGATTAATAGCTCGGTGCTGATGACCGATGCGGGTTACAGCTACGTGCATCAGAATAATATTACTGGTGAGTTGGATGTGTTTACTGAACCTGGCATTCATTTTCGTATGCCATTTCTGTCCAAAATCACCAAGTATGACCAAGTGATCACCGTGTCATTCGGTAACAGCAAGGGCGAAGATTTTTATCAACGTCTTGATGCGATTCAGGTTCGATTTGCCGACACCTATATTGGTCAGATCCCCGTAACATTCCGCTTTAAGCTCAGTAATGACCCTGAAGCGGTGAAGAAGATGCATAAAGAGTTCCGCAACAACAGTAACTTGATCGATGCGCTGCTTGTAAAGAACGCACGTAACGTAACGGTGATTACCGCGACCCAATACACGGGTGAAGAGTTTTTCCAAGGTGGTTTGAACCAGTTCAAATCGAAACTTGGCGATCAGTTACGAGAGGGGATTTATCTGACAGAGCGACGTCAGGTTGAAGTGGAAGAGTTGGATCTTGCGCCTGTTGGGGCGAATCAAGCCAATCCGAACCAATTACAGCGCACCAATCAACTGGTATGGAAAACTGTGCCAGTCGTAGACAAAACCGGGCAACCAATTCGTCAAGACAATCCGTTACAACAATACGGTATTCAAGTGACGCAGGTGACCATTGGTGACCCGCAGCCAGAAAAGCAATTAGATCAGTTATTGGCAGATAAAAAGCGTCTAGTGGCGGATCGTATTCGCGCGATTCAGGAACAAGAAACGTCGAAAGCACAGGCAGAGACCGAGCAGTTACGCAAAGAGATTCAACGAACACGTGAGGTGCAAGACGCTCAGCGTGGTAAAGAACTCGCAATTATTGCTCAGCAAAAAGAAGTGGAAGTTGCACGTCAGATTGCAGAGCGTGAAATCGTTGAAGTGGAAAAAACCAAACGACTTGCTGAAGTCGAGAAGGAGAAAGAGCTAGCTATCGCAGAGGCTAACTTAGCGATTCAAAAAGCGAACGCACTTTCTGCTGAGTTTGAAGCGAAAGCGATATTAGCGAAAGGTCGCGCAGAATCTGAAGTCCTTAAAGGTAAGTATGCGGCGTTAGGAGCAAACCGTGAAGTTTACTTGGCAGAATTGAATCGAGACGTAGCGAACTCGCTGTACAACAATTTGCAAAACTTCCAAGTTCAGATGCCACAAAATTACATTGGTGGAAGTGACGAAACGGGCTTGAAAACAAACCTAGATGTGATTACTGGCTTTGGTGCTCTGGGTCTTATGGACCAGACAAAGAAGGTCGCACAGCAATAAGATCATGGGTGGTCAAAAGCTTAAAAAGCAAAAAGATCATAGGTAACCCAAAGCAATAAAAAAGCTGGCATTTAGCCAGCTTTTTCTTTTTTGGTCAGTCTCTTAAATCATGAAGATAAAGATAACTGCTAGTGCAGTGATGAGGCCTGCAAATGCATAACATGCAATTTTACCAATCACACCAGTGTGGAATTTAAGGTCGTGCATGCCGTGGTGTACACGGTGCATTGCATGCCACATTGGCAATGCTAGCGTGCCAATGATGAATAGCGCACCGATGATGCTGGTTGCGAAGGCAGAGACACGCTCGTAGCTCATCGCTTCTGCGTCAATCACGCCTAGTGGTACCAAGATACCTAGCACAAGAACGGTGATTGGCGTGATCATCGCGAACCAAGTACCACCTGCGCCAAACAGACCCCACCAGATTGGCTCATCAGAACGTTTTGGTGATGTGTTTACACTATAATTCGGTTTCATTGCTCAGCTCCTTACACCACGATGAGAACGATCAGTGAGATGAACGCAACCGCGGCCCACTGAGTCAATACGATGATCTTCTTGTCCACTGGTTTGCCCTTCAAACGAATTGGCATTACTTGTGGCATCATGCTGAAGAAAGTTTGAGCGTGGAATAGGCTACCGAGTAGTGCAACGATGTTGATTGCGACTACGATTGGGTTCGCCATGAACGCTAACCAACCTTGCCATGCTTCAGGACCTTTCACCAAGCAACCTAAACCGAAAGTTAGGAACAGAGTGAATAGGATTAACGGAAGCACCGTCGCTTCACGTAGCATGTAGAAGCGGTAGAAAGGATGGTTCTTCCACCAAGTGCGTTTTACTTCACGAACGTAAGGTTTACGATTGCTCATCCTTATGCCTCCACTTTCTTTGGTGAACCATCAGGTTTCAACATAGCAATCACGAAGTCCATAGAAGACTCCACTTTGCCTTGGTTTACTGCCGCTGCTGGGTCAACGTTCTTCGGACAAACTTCAGAACAGTAACCAACAAACGTACAACCCCAAGCACCGTTTTCACCGTTGATAAGCTTCATGCGCTCATCTTTACCGTTGTCACGGCTGTCTAGGTTGTAGCGGTGGGCTAGCGTTAGTGCAGCAGGACCGATGAACTCTGGGTTAAGACCAAACTGAGGACATGCTGCATAGCACAGACCACAGTTGATACAGCCAGCGAACTGCTTGTATTTCGCCATCTGTTCTGGCGTTTGCAAGTTCGTACCGTCTTCTGGTTTACGATCGTTACCAATGATGTATGGTTTGATTGCTTCTAGGCGCTCGATGAATGGCGTCATATCAACAATCAAGTCTTTCTCGATTGGGAAGTTCGCTAGAGGCTCGATAGTCACACCGTCTGGGTAGTCACGTAGGAAGCTCTTACAAGCAAGTTTCGGTACGTTGTTCACCATGATGCCGCAAGAGCCACAGATCGCCATACGGCAAGACCAACGGTAAGACAGATCTTTGTCTAGGTGGTCTTTGATGTAACCAAGTGCGTCAAGTACAGACATGGTTTCATCGAATGGGACTTCGAATGTTTGCTTGTATGGTTCTGCATCTTTTTCTGGGTCGTAACGCAGGATGTCTACTTTTTGAATGCGATTTGCTGACATTATGCTTGCTCCTCTGCGTTCTTCTCTTCAGCCGCGGCTTTTTCTGCTGCTTCACCGTATAGACGAGCTTTTGGTTGTGACTTAGTGATGGTCACATTGCTGTAATCGATACTTGGTGCTGACTCTGGCTTGTAGAAAGCAAGTGAGTGTTTTAGGAAGTTCACGTCATCACGTTCTGTACAACCGTCGTCTAGACGTTGGTGCGCACCGCGAGATTCTTTACGTAGAATCGCAGAGTGAACCATCGCTTCTGCGACTTCTAGGCCGTAGCCTACTTCAATGGCGTACAGAAGGTCAGTGTTGAACACTTTACCTTTGTCTTTGATGCTGATGCGTTTGTAGCGTTCTTTCAACTCAGTGATCTTGTCGATAGTCGCTTGCATCAAATCTTCTTGGCGGTAGATACCACAACCCGCTTCCATGGTGTGGCCCATTTCTGTGCTTATTTCTGCCCAGTTTTCGTCGCCTTCTTGGTTCATCAGTTTCGCGATGCGCTCTTCAACGGCTTTGACTTGCGTGTCAATTGCCGCGTCGTTCCAACCTTTGAATTCTGCTGCGCGTTTCACTGCGTTTTCACCCGCTACGCGGCCAAATACCACGAACTCAGCCAGTGAGTTAGACCCTAAACGGTTTGCACCGTGAAGACCAACAGACGCACATTCACCCACCGCGAATAGGCCTTTAATGCGAGTTTCACATCCGCCGTCCGTTTCAATACCACCCATGGTGTAGTGAACGGTTGGACGAATTGGAATTGGCTCTTTTGCAGGGTCCACGTTTACGTAAGCTTTTGCTAGCTCACAGATGAACGGTAGACGCTCTTGTAGGTACTCTTCACCAAGATGGCGAAGGTCTAGGTGCACCACGTCACCCAGTGGGTGTTTGATGGTGTTGCCTTTCTGTTGTTCGTGCCAGAAAGCTTGAGAAACTTTGTCACGAGGACCCAGTTCCATGTATTTGTTCTTCGGTTGGCCAACTGGAGTTTCAGGACCCATGCCGTAATCTTGTAGGTAACGGTAGCCATTCTTGTTAACGATGATACCGCCTTCACCACGACAACCTTCCGTCATCAGGATACCTGTACCAGGAAGACCGGTTGGGTGGTATTGAACGAATTCCATATCACGTAGAGGAACGCCGTGACGGTAAGCCATTGCCATACCATCGCCCGTTACGATACCGCCGTTGGTGTTACAGTGGTAAACACGGCCCGCGCCACCTGTTGCTAGAACAACCGATTTTGCTTTGATAGTAACAAGCTCGCCTTCAGACATGTGAATAGCAATCAGACCTTGAACTTCGCCTTCATCAACAAGCAGATCCACCACAAAGTACTCATCAAAACGTTTGATGTTGCTGTACTTCATTGATGTCTGGAATAGCGTATGAAGCATGTGGAAGCCAGTTTTGTCTGCAGCGAACCAAGTACGTTCAACCTTCATACCACCAAAGCGGCGTACGTTGACTTCACCGTTCTCTTTACGACTCCATGGGCAACCCCATTGCTCCATTTGGATCATTTCGCGAGTCGCGTTCTCTACAAAGTATTCAACAACATCCTGTTCACATAGCCAGTCACCACCGCCAACAGTGTCGTTGAAGTGGTTGTCTAAGCTATCTTCATCCTTGATAACTGCTGCTGAGCCACCCTCTGCAGCGACCGTGTGGGAGCGCATTGGATAAACTTTAGAAATCAGAGCGACTTCTAAGTCTGGGTTTGCTTCAGCCGCTGCAATAGCAGTACGAAGACCAGCGCCGCCTGCGCCGATGACTGCGATATCTGTGGTGATAATTTGCACAGTTATCCTCCAGTGTGTGATTGCGGAAATCCGCTTGTTATTGTCATTACGAGGCGCTCTTTAAAAAGAACTCCCCAAAAGTAGTAGGGTTAGTGTAGATGAGCCACATGGCAGAAAAATTGATGTAATTGGGTTTTTGCTTCGGTAATGCACTTAAGGGCATAGAATTTATAGGTTATGTGACTGCTATCACGGCATCGAGGTTTTGGCCCTCAAGCATTAACATTAGGGATGTTAAGCCTGTGTTGCGTGACATTAACCGCATGGATAATAGGATTTTAACTGAGTGTTTTTTGTTCTGCGGCACGAGTAATGCTTGCCTCAAATTGGCGAGCTCATTAGTAAAAAGAAGAAGGGATATTCCTCTCTTCTTGAAGAGTAAAAAGCATGTAGAATGAGACTTTCCTCGCTGAATTAAAGTTTGAGAGATTTGTTATGCAAACCAACTGGCAACCTACTGCTTCCATTGACCAACTTCGTCAACGTGCGACGTTAGTCGCGTCGATTCGACAATTCTTCGCTGACCGACAGGTGATGGAAGTCGATACGCCAGCCATGAGTCACGCAACCGTGACTGACATCCATTTGCATACTTTCCAAACCGAGTTTGTTGGCCCAGGCTATGCCGATGGCAGTAAGCTGTTTTTTATGACCAGCCCAGAATTCCATATGAAGCGCCTTTTGGCTGCGGGTAGCGGTTGTATTTATCAAATCAACAAAGCATTTCGTAATGAAGAGAATGGTCGCTACCACAACCCTGAATTCACGATGTTGGAGTGGTATCGCGTTGGCTTTGACCATCATAAATTGATGGATGAAATGGATGACCTGTTGCAGCTGGTATTGAAGTGTGGCGCAGCGCAGCGCATGACGTATAAGCAAGCCTTCATTGATGTGTTGGGTGTGTGTCCACTGGAAGGCTCGATGACTGAGCTGAAAGCGGCGGCAAGCAAGCTGGGTTTGAGTGACATTGCTGAGCCAGAAGAAGATCGCGATACGCTGCTGCAACTACTATTTAGCGTGGGAGTAGAAAACAAAATTGGTCAGGACGTGCCGGCTTTTGTGTACGACTTCCCTGCATCACAGGCGGCGCTTGCGAAAATCAATCCTCAAGATCATCGCGTCGCGGATCGTTTTGAAGTGTACTTTAAGGGGATAGAGCTGGCGAACGGATTTCATGAACTGGATAACCCGAAAGAGCAATTAGCGCGCTTTGAACAAGATAACGCAAAGCGTATCGAAATGGGTTTAAAACCACAGCCGATCGATTATCATCTGATCTCTGCACTGGAAGCAGGGTTGCCAGATTGTGCAGGGGTCGCGTTGGGTATCGATCGTTTGATCATGCTGGCGCTAGGCTGTGACCACATTGATCAAGTGACGGCCTTTCCATTTCCAATTGCATAAGGACGTCCAATGAACCTGACGGCTGCACGTTTCGTCATCTTTAGCTACGCCATATTGATCGCTTTTTTATCTCTGAGTTCAGGTGAACTGCAAGACTGGGGCAATATTGCGTATCTCGACAAAATGCAGCACGCTATGGCGTATAGCGGCTTTGCGTTTTTAGGTTGCTTTTGCGTGTGGCGTTGGCGTCAACGTTGGGCGGTGGCGATTGGTATTTTGCTATTCAGCGCCGTTATTGAGTGGTTGCAAGGGTATGTAGGGCGACAAACTTCTTGGTTAGACCTTGTCGCCAACTCAACTGGCATCTTAACTGGTCTGTTATGTTACCGTATTTGGAGCCTCTATCGACCTAGGTTGGTGAAGTCGCTATACTCGATTCGTTAATGAAGAGGGAACACGATAACAATGAAAACGCGCGACAAAATCGTCTACGCGGCACTGGAGTTGTTCAACCAACATGGTGAGCGAAACATCACCACCAATCACATTGCCGATCACATCGAAATTAGCCCTGGTAATCTGTATTACCACTTCCGCAATAAGCAAGAAATCGTTCGTGAGATCTTTGCGCTTTATTCAGCAGAACTTTTAGAAAGATTTACCCCTATTCAAGGTTCGCAAGAGAGCCTGACTATGCTGAAGAGCTACCTAGACTCTATTTTTACCTTGATGTGGAAATACCGCTTTTTCTACGCAAACTTACCAGAAATCTTGTCACGAGATGAACAGCTACACGAACAGTACATCGATGTGCAAGAGAAGCTGCAAGCGAACCTCATTGCTATTATGCAAGAGTTCGTAACGATGAAGCTGTTGAATGTCGATCAACAACAGTTGAAGTCATTGGTATGTACATTGCACTTGATTGCGTGTAGTTGGTTGGCATATCAATCCGCGATGGCTTCAAAAACCAACATTACTGAGCAAATGGTGAAGCAAGGGATGTTGCAGATGCTTAATGTCGTTAAGCCATTAGCAACAGAGCAGGGCTTAGAGCAGCTACTGTTATTAGAAGATGCGGTTAGCAATCTACACAGTTAAACGTCAAACTGCTTAATATTTCGAGAGTCACTCTCATTTTCGAGTCGTGGCTCGAGTTGACTTGTCAAATATGCCACGCACAATAGTCCCATACGCTAAAAACCCTTGCAGGGATAAGATTCTCGATAAAGGAACTATCGCCCCATGAATTACGACATTTTTAATGGTGATGCTGATGGCATCATTGCTCTTCTACAATTGCGTTTAGCTGATCCTGTCGATGCCCAGTTAATAACCGGTGTAAAGCGCGACATCAAGCTGGTGGAAAAAGTAGACGTGCAAGCGGGTGATGAGCTGACTGTGTTAGACATTTCGATGGAAAAGAACATGGCAGGTCTAGAGCAAGCTTTGGCTCAAGGCGCGCACGTCTTTTACGCCGATCATCACAAAGCGGGCGACATTCCTCAGCATGGTAATTTGGATGCGCACATCGATCTCGATGCCAACATGTGCACGGCGTTGATTGTCGATAAGTTGCTTGATGGGCGTTTTCATGACTGGGCGATTACGGCGGCTTATGGCGATAACATGATTGCTAAAGCCGATGAGTTAGCGAATAACGCGGGCTTGTTGCAGCAACAGAAAGAGCAGCTAAAAGAGCTGGGTACTTTAATTAACTACAACGGCTACGGATCGAAGGTCGAAGATTTACACTTTCACCCTGCGGAGCTGTACCGAGCTTTGCTGAAGTACACGTCACCATTTGAAGCTATTGAAGATACGGCCTCGCCATACTACCAATTGCAATCGGCTTACCAACAAGACATGGAGGCGGCTCTCGCAGTGCCTGCCATGCATGAGAGTGGTAAGCTGAAGTTGTTTGAGTTACCAAACACGGCGGCATCACGCCGAATCAGTGGTGTTTATGGCAACTGGCTAGCAAACCAAACCCCTGACTCTGCGCATGCGGTACTTACTGAAAATGCAGATGGTACTTATACGGTTTCACTCCGCGCCCCATTAAACAATAAACAAGGTGCCGTTGCCGTGTGTGGTCAGTTCCCGACAGGTGGGGGGCGAGAGGCGGCGGCAGGAATCAACGCGTTAAGCAAAGATGATGTGAATGCTTTTATTGATGCGGTAGAAACCTACTACGCATAGCATTTTCCAAAATATGAATACAAAAAAGGAGCCGAGTGGCTCCTTTTTTATTATAAGTCTATGAGTCAGATAATCAGCGTTTTAACCAAGATTTCGGATTCTGCGCTTCACTATTACGACGAATTTCAAAGTACAGCGATGGTCTGTCTTGACCACCTGTATCACCCGCGAGAGCAATCACTTCGCCGGCGGTGACTCGGTCGCCTTCTTTTTTAGTTAACGCTTGGTTGTAACCATAGAGGGTCATGTCACCTTTTCCGTGGTCGAGCAGTACCACTAAACCGTATCCGCGCAGATACTCAGCAAATACGACAGTACCAGGATAAACGGCTTTCACTTGTTGACCATAGTTGGCAGACAACACCATGCCCTTCCAGTTTACCTGCCCGGTTTGTCGCGTACCAAAGTTGTGTAACACACTGCCTTTGAGTGGCCAAGGCAACTTACCGCGCTGTTTGCCGAGTCCGTCCATTGGCACCGCATTACGCTTCGCTGCTTTGGCGATCTCTGCTTTTAAACGGGTTTCGTTGCGTTGCAGCTCGGCTAAGTAGCGTTTGTCATTCTTGATACTGCTCTGAATTTTATTCAGGGTTTGCTTACGCTTGGATTGTGTACTCGCTAGCGCTGTACGTTTTTCGGATTGCTGCTTGAGCAGAGTCTCGATTTGCTCTTTTTCTAGCTCGAGCTGGTTTTTGTTGTGCGCTAATTCTTGGGTTATTTTGGTGATCGCATCAATCACTTCAGCACGTGCTTTAGCTAAATGCTGGAAGTATTGGCTCATGCGGTCTTCTTCCACACCTTGATTTAACAAGTGACCATTGGCCTTCGCTCGCTCGGTTACGTAATACGTTTGCAGCAGCTGTTTGAGTTCTTCTTCTTGCTCTTGACGCTGTGCTTCTTGCAAGGCAATTTTCTCTTCCAGGTTTTCTATGTTTTTGTCTGCTTGTGCGAGGTTAGACTTGGTTTGTCGTATTTCACGCTCAAGCTTAGAAATACCAAGCTCTTGATCTTTTAGTGATTTCTGTAACTCATTGAGCTGCTTTTCTTGGGAAGAGAGCGATTTGCGCTGACGGCTTATCTCACTGGATACGCCTTTGAGCTCTTGCTGACTCACAGCAGAGGAGGTAATGGGATAAGTGGCAGATAAAGCACAAGTTAATAAAATAGCCGAGCGTAGAACAGGGTGATTTTGTTTTCGCACTTGAGAGTTACCTACCACGTTGTTGTCAAAAAGGTTTGTTGACGATTAAATACCATCTCCATGGATAAAGCTTTGCGACTTGCCGTTAAAGCCTTGATCCATATCGAGAGAGGGTTTGTCTGTTTTTGGACGTCCGACGATTTTTGCAGGCACGCCAGCCACCGTTGTGTGAGGAGGCACGGCTTGCAATACCACAGAGCAAGATCCGATTTTCGCGCCTTCACCGACTTCGATATTGCCAAGAATCTTTGCACCAGCGCCGATCATTACGCCTTCGCGAATTTTCGGGTGACGATCACCGCACTCTTTACCAGTACCACCAAGGGTGACATCTTGCAGTATAGACACGTCGTTTTCGACCACGGCAGTTTCACCAATCACGATGCCTGTTGCATGGTCGAGCATGATACCACTACCAATGCGCGCTGCAGGGTGGATATCGACCTGACATGCTACCGAAATCTGATTTTGTAGGTAAGTCGCAAGAGCGTGACGACCTTGCTTCCACAGCCAGTTTGCTACTCGGTAGCCTTGCAGGGCGTGATAGCCTTTTAGGTACAGCAAGGGCATTGAGTACATTGAAACAGCAGGGTCGCGATTGACCGTGGCACAAATATCACAAGCCGCGCCGTCAGTGATGGTTGGATCAGCCGCAAAGGCTTCTTCAACCACTTCACGCACAGCCATCGCTGGCATGGAAGCGGTGTTCAATTTGTTAGCCAGAATATAACTCAGAGCGGCACACAAACTTTCATGCTTGATAATGGTGGCATGATAGAAGCTCGCCAGCATAGGCTCTTGTTCTGACATTTCACGGGCTTCTGAGACAATTTTGTTCCAGACTTTTTGTTTTTCGCAGTGTTTCATTCTCAATATCCAGAGTGGTTCTTCCGTGACCCGACAACTTCAATTTTTCTCAGATGAGCTGCAAAGGGCGGTAGATTGCTACTTTCCTTCGGCTTTTTTGTCACGAGCAAGTAAATCTTGCGCTGCTAAGCGCGCATCTTTTCCTTGATACAATACTTGATAAATTTGATCAACTATCGGCATCTCAACACCCATACGTTGAGAAAGTAGCCATACTTCTTTTGTATTGCGGTAACCTTCAACCACTTGACCAATTTCTTCTTGAGCCGTATCAACGTCTTTACCTTGGCCTAATGCCAAGCCAAAGCGTCGGTTACGTGATTGGTTATCGGTACATGTCAGGACAAGATCGCCTAAACCCGCCATGCCCATAAAGGTTTCTGGCTGTGCACCCAGCGCAGCACCAAGGCGACTCATTTCAGCCAAGCCACGAGTAATTAATGCAGTACGGGCATTGGCGCCAAAACCGATACCATCAGACATACCCGCACCAATCGCAATAACGTTTTTCACAGCGCCACCCAATTGCATACCAATAAAGTCACTATTGGCATATACGCGGAAGGTTTTGCTACAGTGGATTTTTTCTTGTAGATCCGCAACAAATTCAGAATCTGGAGACGCAACAGAGATTGCAGTCGGCATACCCATTGCGAGCTCTTTCGCAAACGTTGGGCCAGACAATACTGCTAGTGAGTAGTTTTCACCGATAATGTCATAAGCGACGTCTTTCAGCAGGCGCCCCGTTTCAGGTTCAAGCCCTTTGGTTGCCCAACAGATGCGAGAGTCTTCGCGCAAGAATGGTTTACAGCTGTTTAGCACGATGCCAAAGACATGGCTTGGAACCACAACCAACAAATCTCGGCTTGCTTGAACGGCTTTTTCTAAATCCGATTCAATGATCAAGCTTTCAGGGAAATCAACACCTGGTAAAAAGGCATGGTTAGCTCGGTCTGCTTCTAGGCGAGCCATGTGCTCTGGCTCGTGTCCCCAAAGGACAACGTTCGCGCCGTTACGAGCGAGTGAGATTGCCAAAGAGGTGCCGTATGAGCCTGCGCCAATCACAGTCATTGCGATGTCTTTACCGTAAGCATTGTTTGTATTTGCTTGTGTCATGCTACCGCCTAATTGTCTTGCTACTAGTAGAATCTAGTTCCTAATCGTCAAATTTTACGCCTTCTGGCGATTAGGAACTAGGAACTTTTGTCAGAAATAAAAAATGCACATTGCATCGAATGGTAGACGCTCTGTGCATTTTATTTGAGTCGGTGACGTCAGCACTGTGGCTATTCGTCACTTATAAAACGTGAATTACGCTTCAGCTTCGCCTTGTTGAGCTTGCTGTTGTAGGTAGTTCATGAATAGCGCGTCAAAGTTTACTGGCGCTAGGTTCAGTTGAGGGAACGTACCTTTAACGACTAGGCTTGAGATAGTTTCACGAGCGTATGGGAATAGGATGTTCGGGCAGAATGCGCCTAGGCAATGTGCAAGTTGACCAGCTTCCATTTGTTCAGCAGTGAAGATACCACCTTGTTGAACTTCACATAGGAACGCAGTCTCTTCTTCGTTCTTCACAGTAACGGTTAGGCGTAGAACAACTTCGTAAACGCCTTCACCAAGCTCACGGCTTTGAGTGTCTAGGTCTAGTTTAACGTCTGGGTTCCACTCTTTCTGGAAAATTACTGGAGAGTTCGGCGCTTCAAAAGAAACGTCTTTTAGGAAGATGCGTTGAATTGCGAAGTTTTGTTGTGCGTCTTGAGGTGCTGCTTCAGCCATTTTTTAATCCTTAAATCAATATTTGTTGAGCCTAGAAACGTCTAAGCTCAGAAAACTGGTATGTCCTGAGACTAACTGAGCCAATCTACCTTGACTAGATGAAGCGTGTATTACGTGCAAAGCGTCACAACTTAGTGCTCCAACTGCTTTCAATTTGCTCAGTTTTTTGTCCGCGAGGCTTGGTAAAAGCGCGTTTAAACGCGAACTTTCGTTCTTGCCACGTTCCTACTTCTTACCGCGAACTAACGGCAGGTTCGCTTCGTTCCACGCAATCAAACCATTTTTTAGTAGGCTCACGTTTTCGAAGCCAGCTTTTACTAGTAGGTTTGCGCTTTCTTGAGCGGTCTGTCCTGTCTTACATACAACAATGATTGGGTCTGATTTGTGGTTTTCAAGGCTACCCAAGTTACCCGCTTTGATGTCTGACGGTAAAATGTGAAGTGAGTCGGTGATATGACCTTTTTTGAACTCGTCTTTGGTACGGATATCCACTACAACGCCGTTTTCACGGTTCATAAGATGAGTCAGTTGGTTTACGTTGATTTCTTTGTATGCGGCTGTCGCTGATTTCACGATGTTCATGATAAAGGCGACAAGAAGACCTACCCAAACCAAAGATAGAATCATGTTCTGTTGGAAAAATTCAATGTACTCTTGCATGTCTTGAGCTCTTACGCTGTTGGCGGAAAAATAAAGCAGGAGTATAGCGAGGTTACGGCTCTTAGGCGAGAGGGTTAAAATTTTCTAACGAATAATTGAGATCTCTATAAACCCTTTATGCCCTTACTATCCGTACATTTTGCTCTGGTAGCTTGATTGCTTTTGCCTATTGGACTTATCGGTTTAAGTGACTTCTGTTTTACTGAGAAAAGAGAACAATAGGTATTAACCCATCTTGTTTGATGTTGCTTTAAATTAGCGCTGTTTCAAGTGCAAAAATAAGAATGAGAAGCGTAAGAAAACCGAACTTAGACTGGGGTGTACAAAGCGTATTAGAAATGACTATGCTTGTGGAACACGTTTGTCGGCACTGACTCGTTGTTCGCTTAACTTGTAAGATAGCAACAATAAATCGCAAACATTATTTGATCTTAACCTACAGTTTTGGTTAAAAAGTGTAGTAAAATTACGCTAGTTTTGTTTCAAGGTTAGATAGGGCAGCGAGGCCCTACGCCAAAAGTTACTTAAATTTGATGAGGTCATCACTATGTCAGCTAAGAAGCCACTGGCTCTAGTTATCCTTGACGGTTACGGTTACCGTGAAGACACAGCAAGTAACGCAATTGCGAATGCGAAAACACCAGTAATGGATGCTCTGATTGCGAATAACCCACACACATTAATCTCTGCTTCAGGCATGGATGTTGGCCTTCCTGATGGTCAAATGGGTAACTCTGAAGTTGGTCACACTAACATTGGTGCAGGCCGCGTTGTATACCAAGACCTGACTCGTATCACTAAATCAATTGCGGATGGTGAGTTCGAACAAACGCCTGCGCTAGTTGAAGCAATCGACTCTGCTGTGAAAGCTGAAAAAGCAGTACACATCATGGGCCTGATGTCTCCAGGCGGTGTTCACTCTCACGAAGACCACATTTACGCTGCAGTTGAAATGGCAGCGGCGCGTGGCGCAGAGAAAATCTACCTACACTGCTTCCTAGACGGCCGTGACACACCACCACGTAGTGCTGAAAACTCACTACAACGTTTCCAAGACCTATTTGCGAAACTAGGTAAAGGCCGCGTTGCTTCTCTAGTAGGTCGTTACTACGCAATGGACCGTGATAACAACTGGGATCGCGTCCAAGTTGCTTACGATCTTCTAACTCAAGCTAAAGCTGAGTTCACAGCAGAAACGGCAGTTGCAGGTCTAGAAGCGGCTTACGCTCGTGAAGAAAACGACGAATTCGTTAAAGCAACAGCTATCAAAGCGGAAGGTCAAGAAGACGCAATCATGCAAGATGGCGATGCGGTTATCTTCATGAACTACCGTGCTGACCGTGCACGTCAAATCACTCGTGCATTCGTTCCTGCGTTTGACGGCTTTGAGCGTGCAGTATTCCCAGCAATCAACTTTGTGATGCTGACTCAATACGCGGCTGATATCCCTCTAGCTATCGCATTCCCACCTGCGTCTCTAGAAAACACTTACGGTGAGTGGCTATCTAAACAAGGTCAAACTCAGCTACGTATCTCTGAAACAGAGAAATACGCACACGTGACTTTCTTCTTCAACGGTGGTGTTGAGAACGAATTCGAAGGCGAAGAGCGTCAGTTGGTTGCTTCTCCAAAAGTTGCAACGTACGACATGCAGCCTGAAATGAGCTCTCCAGAACTAACAGAGAAGATGGTTGCGGCTATCAAATCAGGTAAGTTCGATACCATCATCTGTAACTACCCGAATGCAGATATGGTTGGTCACACTGGCGTTTATGAAGCGGCTGAGAAAGCAATCGAAGCTCTAGATGAAAGCGTGGGTAAAGTGGTTGAAGCAATCAAAGAAGTTGGCGGTCAACTATTGATCACTGCGGACCACGGTAACGCAGAAATGATGATCGACCCTGAAACTGGCGGCATCCACACTGCTCACACTAACCTACCAGTACCTCTAATCTATGTAGGTGACAAAGCGGTTGAATTCAAAGAAGGCGGTAAACTGTCTGACCTTGCACCAACCATGCTTTCTCTAGCTGGTCTAGAAATCCCAGCAGAAATGACGGGTGAAGTACTAGTTAAATGATTAACTAACGGCTCCGAATGACAAAAGCCCGAGTTTAAACTCGGGCTTTTTTGTATCTGGCAGTAAGGGCTGGTCTGTAAGGTTACTGAACCAATATGCCCGCACCAATCACAGCTAGGGCTGCGCCCAACCATGCAAATCGGTTTGGTCGGCGTTTCGTGTAAATCCAGAGCAGTGGTAGCAACATAATTGGCGTGGTTGAAGATAGCAGTGCAACCATACCTACATTTCCTTCTTGCAGTGCGTATAAGATTAGCGTCATGCCGACGGCCATCGCCAAGAAACCATTAAGTGCAGTAATACCAAATACGCGCCAAGTAATGTGTTGCGTCGAGCGAGCGACTTTGACCCCTAGAATTAACAACATGCTGTGGGCGAAAAAGGCACTGATCATTCGAATAGCAGAAGCCGCAACTGGGTCAATACTGGTTTGCATTACTGGCTTGGCGATGATACCGCCCAATGCTTGGCACATTGCTGCGGTTAAGCCAAGTCCAATACCTACCCAGATGTTACCTTTAATGTCTTCCAAGACGTTATTCACTTGACCTCTTCGGCCAAAGAATATCGCCATCACCACGCCGCTAAATACCAATGATGCGCCCAGTAGTTCTATTGTGGTCATGACTTCGCTAAATAAGAAGTAGCCCAAGATGGCAGAGAACACGGCGTGGCAAGAGAATAGTAACCCGG
This sequence comes from Vibrio sp. 779(2023), assembly GCF_033344285.1. Classification (NCBI taxonomy): domain Bacteria; kingdom Pseudomonadati; phylum Pseudomonadota; class Gammaproteobacteria; order Vibrionales; family Vibrionaceae; genus Vibrio; species Vibrio sp. 779(2023). Next base: position 4,936 of record NZ_JAWPOM010000034.1, on the reverse strand, counting down.
CCTGTCTTGGCCCCATACGATTCAAACACGCGAATAGAGCGGTATCACCAATAAAAATACCAATCAGTCCTGAGGCCATCATTGGCGTTACATGTTCCCAAGAAACCGTTAACCAGCCGCCAGTTATCCAGGCCATTGTTGATAAGATCACGGCTGTGCAGCCCATACGCCAGCGGCTGTAAGAAAATGCGCCTAGGTGTTGTGCAGGAATGACCGAAATTAGGCTAGAAACTGCCCACAGAAAAGCGGCGCATAAAGCAAGCCATTCGTAACCCATGATGTGTCGACGTCCTTGTAGAGTAGAGGAGTCTTAATATGCACGAAATTTAATGGATGTAAAAGCGGCTCTGCAAGGGCAATAGTTGGCGAACAGCTCCATGACAACAAGCTCTGTCACGGAGCTTATCGATTAAAACAGCACCAGAACTGCGCCATACACGATAAATAGACCAATCAAACCAAGAATCAGCCCCACTTTCGCCATGTCTTTGCTCTCGATGAGGCCTGTTGAATAAGCCAAAGAGTTTGGTGGTGTGGAAACCGGTAAGATCATGCCAAGTGATGCGGAGAAGGCGACGACAACCAGTAAACCTTGTAGGCCACCAACCGCAATAAGGCTTGGCATTGATGTACCAATAGCGGCAGCAATAGGCATCAATAAGTTTGCTGTTGCGGTATTAGACATAAAGTTCGCCATTAACCAACACACTACTGATAGGGCTAAAACTACGGCAAATGGTGATAGCAGGCTGTAATCAATGGCGTGCGCTAATGCTTCGGCTAAGCCCGTTTTGTCTAAGGCAATGCCAATTGCTATACCACCGGCAACTAGCCATAAAACATCCCAGTTAATCAGCTTGAGTTCTTCTTTGCCCATAATGCCCGTTAAGGTGAACACTGCTAGTGGGATAATCGCGACAACGTATGTATTCATGCCATGCACTTTCGTTGTCATCCAAAGCAAAATGGTTAGTGCAAAAGTGATGTAGACGACGATCGCACGCCAGCTCCTTTTGAATGTACCATCTAGCTTTAGTTTCATTTCTGGTTCGCTAGACGGAAACAGCTTTTGCAACAAGAACCAAGCTACAGTGAGTTGTACCAACACAAATGGTAGACCCATTGTCATCCACGATAGGAAGTCTATCGCGTTTTCTCCAGTGAGATATTGAAGCGCTATCGCATTAGGTGGCGTGCCTATCGGAGTCGCAATGCCGCCTGTATTCGCGGCAATTGGAATACACAACACCAGTGCTTTAATCCCTAAATCCCCTTTAGGTGCTGAAGCGACGATGGGGCCAAGCAGGGCTAGCATCATCACGGTCGTGGCAGTATTGGACATAAACATTGAAAAAACGGCGGTAATTAACATCAAGCCCAGCATGATGAACTTAGGTTGGGTGCCGAATGGTTTTAATAGTACTCGGGCGAGGTTGTTGTCGAGCTCGTATTTGGAAGCCGCAATCGCGAGAGCAAAACCACCCATAAAAAGAATAATGATCGGTGAAGAGAAGGCCGAGAAAATATCGGTGTAAGCAATTAACTCTCCTAAATCATGCCCCGCTGGTGGATTGCGAAATAGATGCAAACCTTTATCCGATATCATGATCAGTTCAAGAGCGATAATAAGAATGGACGTAGCAAAAACGGGAACCGGCTCGAGAACCCAAAGTAGGGCAGCAAGAAGAAAAATAGCTAACAGGCGATGCTGAATTAAAGTGAGATCGTCAATAGGAATAGCATCGATCGGTATCATCAAAACACCGAGCGGAATTAAAAAGCACACCAGCAATTTCGCCAACGTGTTTACACTCATCTTTGGCATTGGCTGCCCCTCTAAATATTCATTCTAAGCGCAGGATAATTGATTGTGGAATGAGGGTCTTAGAGGCAGGTATGAGTTTGAGAAATAGAGGCTAAATTTCGAACGGAGTTTTGCTTTTTATCAATAAAAAGAGCCCTTAATAAAGGGCTCTTTAACGGTGTTTTACTTATTTTTTCAAGGCGTAAGGTGTGCCCATAACGGTTGGCTTACCGTTTTCCATGCTTGCGTCAAACTCAATCGCGTCTTTGGCAAACAGGTTAATAACAGTAGAACCCAGTTTGAAGCGGCCCATCTCTTCGCCTTTTTTCAAGATCACGGCCTTGTCACCCTCTGCTGGGTAATCCCATTTGTAGACAGTGTTTCCACGAGGCGGAGTGATAGTGCCAGCCCATACTTGCTCAATGCTACCAACAATTGTCGCACCAACAAGCACCTGTGCCATTGGACCAAACTCAGTATCGAAGATACACACCACACGCTCGTTACGTGCAAATAGGTTCGGTACGTTTTCTGCTGTCAGAGGGTTTACTGAGAACAGGTCACCTGGTACGTAAATCATTTGGCGCAGAGTGCCGTCACATGGCATGTGTACACGGTGGTAATCGCGCGGAGATAGATACAATGTGGCAAAAGAACCATCTTTAAATTCGTCCGCTAAATTCGCGTCACCGCCCAGCAATTCTTGTGCTGAGAAGTGATGACCTTTTGCTTGGATAAGTTGACCATCTTCAATAGGGCCAAATTGGCTAACACAAGCGTCGGCTGGGTGAGTGATGACGTTTTCGCCTTCAGAAATTGGGCGTGCGCCCTCTTTTAGCTCACGAACGAAAAACTCGTTGAACGTTTTAAAATGCTTAGGATCTGAGTGCTTCGCCTCATCCATGTTCACATTGTATTGTTTGATAAACCAACGAATAACTGCTGTTGTTAGACCGCCAGCTTTTGCTGAAGCCAGTTTACCCATTAGGCGAGTGAGGCCGTGTTGTGGGATCCAGTACTGCAGTCCAACTTTAAACTTGTCCATCTTTAATTCCGATACTTCTGTTAGATTCGCGCTTTAGGGCGCGTGATGTTACTGAAATTTAATTTGCTTGTCAGTATTAGGTGAAGACTTTTTACACAGTTACAGCCTTAACTCAATTACAGATCGGCTTTTTTATTACGTGAATACTGACGATTTGCTTTGTTTTCAACCATGCTTTCCAAAATGCGATGATAGTTTTCAAAGCGAGTTTCGTTAATTTCCCCGTTCTCGACAGCTTCGCGTAGAAGGCAGCCTGGGTCATCATTGTGTTTACAATCTCGGAACTTGCAACCGCCTAAATATGGTCGAAATTCAACGAATGCTTTTGTTACTTCTTCTGCTTCCAAATGCCAAAGACCAAATTCACGTACTCCAGGTGAGTCGATCAAATCGCCACCCGTTGGAATGTGGTATAAACGTGCAGCCGTCGTGGTGTGTTGGCCCAAGCCAGAGTTCTCAGAGACTTCGCCTTCTTCCACTTCGCTCTCTAGTTCCGGCATTAACGCGTTGACTAAGCTGGATTTCCCTACGCCTGATTGACCAACAAAGATATTAATTCGGTCACGCAGCAGGGTTTCTAGTTCAGCAATGCCTTCTCCAGACTTCTTGCTGACCAGAAGCACTTTATAGCCAATGCGTTCATATTCTTTGAGCCATTCTTCATACATTGCACGATCATCGGCTTCTAGAAGGTCGACTTTATTTAAGACCAACAATGGCGCAATATTCAGTGTTTCTGATGCAACGAGATAGCGGTCAATAATATTTAGCGATAGCTCTGGTAATACCGAAGAGACAATGACCATTTGATCAATATTGGCTGCAACGGGTTTTAGGCCATCGTAATAATCTGGACGAGTGAGCACTGAAGAGCGAGGTTCTACCGCTTCAACAACACCAGAGATGCCCGCCATAGACTCCAATCCTTCGCGCCATAAAACACGATCGCCAGATACTAGAGACTCAATACCACGGCGGAGGTTACAGCGTTGAATTTCGCCTGTTTCAAGGTCTTCAATGTCCGCGTGCTGACCAAAACGAGTGATCACGAGACCTTGCTTGCTGGCGCCTAGCATGTTTTCATCCCACTGGATGGAATCTTCTTGCTTCTTCAAACGCTTTTGTTGGTTGCTACGTACGCGTCGCACCTGACCTTTGGTTAACTTTTTCTTCTTTGCCACAATTCTGTACTTTATGTGAATTTACTCAAATGGTTGAGCCGTACTCTTGGCTCCGTGTATGAGTATCGTGTTTCTCGTATTTTGAGGTATAGTACCTCTTTTATCGATAAACAAATAGGCGGCGTAACCATGTCCTTTAGCGATCAAAACCTAATTTGGGTTGATTTAGAGATGACAGGGCTTGATCCTGAAACGCACAAAATCATCGAAATTGCTTCTATTGTCACGGATAGCGAACTAAATATTTTGGCTGAAGGTCCAGTGTTAGCGATTCATCAGCCGGAAGAAGAACTGGCGAAAATGGACGACTGGTGTACTAATACGCATACGGCAAGCGGTTTGGTGGAGCGCGTTCGAAACAGTCAAATCTCAGAACAAGACGCAGTCGCACAAACCATTGAATTTTTAGAAAAATGGGTGCCAAAAGGGGCGTCGCCAATATGTGGTAACAGCATTGGGCAGGATCGTCGCTTTTTATACAAGCATATGCCTGAGTTGGAAGAGTTCTTCCATTACCGATATGTTGACGTTAGTACTCTTAAAGAACTAGCACGTCGCTGGCAACCTGAGGTGCTAAATGGGTTCACAAAACAGGGAACACATTTGGCCTTGGACGACATTCGTGAGTCCATCGCAGAACTTAAGTACTATCGAGGTACTATTTTCAAGATTTAACTGTTAAGGTTGCGATCCAAATTGTTGTAATTTATATCGCTTTTGATTGCTTTTTCGTCGTTCAGTAAAAAAATAAAGTTTTTTTGAAGGAAGGACTTGCATCACAAAAAAATGCTCTTATAATTCGCAGCCCTAAACAGCGGAAACGTTGTTGATGCGACACTAGCTCAGTTGGTAGAGCGCAACCTTGCCAAGGTTGAGGTCACGAGTTCGAACCTCGTGTGTCGCTCC
>NZ_JAWPOM010000033.1:0-30726 GCF_033344285.1 Vibrio sp. 779(2023) | reverse complement strand
GTCTACGTTTCGCGATCCGTGAAGGTGGCCGTACAGTAGGTGCTGGTGTTGTTGCTAAGATCTTCGACTAATTCATAGCGAATTAGCGATGCTTTCGGAAAATCTTGAATTAGATTTGACGAACCAGTAGCAAAAAGGGCATCATTTGATGCCCTTTTTCTGCACTCAACATTATTTTTGCTGTTTTCTTGTTCAGAAGTGGGTTGGGCGCAGAGCAAGATTAAGCAAAGAGGCTTAATCTTAAGAAGAGTACGCTGATTTTTTCAGCGATATGGAGTTTGCCCTGCAACAGCGGGGTTGTTGTCGTCTATATTAAGACTTGTAACAGGTTGGTTTTATGAAAGCAAATAATGCTGAAACTCCTGATAGCTCAAACGCAGCAGATACGTTTAAGTGGGTAGCCGCTTTCGTATTGGCAGCTGCCGCTGTTGTGGGTAATTACCTGTATGGTGAAATGTCTGTAGTGGTTCGTGCTGCAGGCGTTGTTGTTCTTATTGCAGCTGCCTTAGGCGTTGCAGCAACAACGACTAAAGGTAAAGCAGCGATCAGTTTTGCAAAAGAATCTCGTATGGAAGTACGTAAAGTTGTTTGGCCTACTCGCCAAGAAACCATGCAAACAACACTGATCGTTTTAGCTGTAAGTATTGTAATGGCTCTAGTGCTATGGGGTATTGACGGAATTATGGTTCGTCTAGTAGCTCTAGCAACTGGGGTATAGAGGGTTTTTATTCATGAGTGAAGCTCCAAAAAAACGCTGGTATGTGGTTCAAGCCTTCTCTGGATTTGAAGGTCGTGTAGCTCAATCTCTGCGCGAGCATATCAAAATGCACGGCATGGAAGAGCTATTCGGTGAAGTACTGGTTCCTACTGAAGAAGTAGTGGAAATGCGCGCGGGTCAGCGTCGCAAATCTGAGCGTAAGTTCTTCCCAGGTTACGTCCTTGTTCAGATGATTATGAACGATGAATCATGGCACCTAGTACGCAGTGTGCCGCGTGTCATGGGCTTCATTGGTGGTACCTCAGACCGTCCGGCACCTATCACGGATAAAGAGGCTGACGCGATTCTTAATCGTCTTGAGAAAGCGAGTGAAGCGCCTCGTCCGCGTACAATGTACGAAGCGGGTGAAGTGGTACGTGTTAACGAAGGTCCATTTGCTGACTTCAACGGTACTGTTGAAGAAGTGGATTACGAGAAGAGCCGCCTGAAAGTGTCTGTATCGATCTTTGGTCGTGCGACACCAGTTGAGCTTGAATTTGGTCAGGTTGAAAAGCTGGACTAAGACTCTTCGTTAAAGAGTATAAAAAATCACCTTTTTAGGGTTGTATAAGGCGCGGATTATGACTATAATTTCGCGCCTTTTTACTTCAAGTGAAGTAAAAAGTTTCTTACACAAACGGGGAGCTGATCCGCGATTAGCGTTTGTACCCAAACTTAGGAATTATCATGGCTAAGAAAGTTGAAGCTTACATCAAGCTACAAGTTGCTGCTGGTATGGCTAACCCTAGTCCACCAGTAGGTCCTGCACTAGGTCAACACGGTGTGAACATCATGGAATTCTGTAAAGCGTTCAACGCAAAAACAGAATCTATTGAGAAAGGTCTACCAACTCCAGTAGTTATCACAGTATACAGCGACCGTTCTTTCACGTTCGTAACTAAGACTCCACCTGCTGCTGTTCTTCTTAAGAAAGCTGCTGGCGTTAAGTCTGGTTCAGGTCGTCCAAACACTGAAAAAGTTGGTACTGTAACTGACGCTCAAATCCAAGAAATCGCAGAAACTAAAGCTGCTGATATGACTGGTGCTGACATCGAAGCGATGAAGCGTTCTATCGCTGGTACTGCTCGTTCAATGGGCCTAGTGGTAGAGGGTTAATAAGATGGCAAAACTAACTAAGCGCATGCGCGTAATCCGCGAAAAAGTTGACGTAACTAAAGAATACGAAATCAACGAAGCTGTTGCTCTTCTTCAAGAACTAGCGACTGCTAAATTCGTTGAGTCTGTAGACGTTGCTGTTAACCTTGGCATTGATGCTCGTAAATCTGACCAGAACGTACGTGGTGCAACTGTACTACCTCACGGTACTGGCCGCGAAATCCGCGTTGCAGTGTTCACTCAAGGTGCTAACGCTGAAGCAGCTAAAGAAGCTGGCGCAGACATCGTAGGTATGGAAGATCTTGCTGAGCAAGTTAAGAAAGGCGAAATGAACTTTGACGTAGTTGTTGCTTCTCCAGATGCAATGCGCGTTGTAGGTCAACTAGGTACTATCCTAGGTCCTCGCGGTCTTATGCCAAACCCTAAAGTTGGTACTGTAACTCCTAACGTTGCTGAAGCAGTTAAAAACGCTAAAGCTGGTCAGGTTCGTTACCGTAACGACAAAAACGGCATCATCCACACTACTATCGGTAAAGCAAACTTCTCTGCTGAGCAGATCAAAGAGAACCTAGAAGCACTTCTAGTTGCTCTGAAGAAAGCTAAGCCATCTTCAGCGAAAGGTACTTTCCTGAAGAAAGTAAGCATCTCTACTACTATGGGTGCTGGTGTTGCTGTTGATCAGGCTAGCCTGAACACTCAAGCATAATTTATTTGCTTAGGCGCAAAATTAGTGTATAATTTTGCGCCTAATATTTGTGGTTGGGGCTGAACTTTGGTTCTTTGAACTGTCTCCTAGTTCGAAATGAATTAAGACCCAGTCTCCGTCCAAGACCGTAGGTGTTTGTGTAAAAGCAAACTTAATTATCCTACGTAGATGGTGCCCGAACTGACAGAAAGCTCTATGTAATATAGTTAACTTTCTTCTGGGGAAGCACCTCAATAGCTCTCACTGTCGTGATGATAGTGAGTGGTGTAACGACAACCAGGAGTAAATCCAAGATGGCTTTAAACCTTCAAGACAAAAAAGCAATTGTTGCTGAAGTCAACGAAGCTGCCAGTGGTGCACTTTCTGCAGTTGTAGCTGATTCTCGTGGCGTTCAAGTTGGCGCGATGACTTCTCTACGTAAACAAGCTCGTGAAGCTGGCGTTTACATGAGAGTTGTTCGTAACACTCTTGCTCGTCGTGCGGTTGAAGGTACTGAGTACGAGTGTCTAACTGACACTTTCACTGGTCCTACTCTAATCGCATTCTCTAATGAGCACCCAGGTGCTGCAGCGCGTCTTTTCAAAGACTTCGCTAAAGAGAACAAAGATTTCGAGATCAAAGCTGCTGCATTTGAAGGCGCTTTAACTGACGCTGAAGTACTAGCAACACTACCAACTTACGACGAAGCAATTGCACGCCTAATGATGTGCATGAAAGAAGCTTCGGCTGGCAAGCTGGCGCGTACTATCGCAGCTATCCGCGATCAAAAACAAGAAGCAGCGGCATAAGCCTTGCTTTTTACTGGTTGCTTAATAAACTTATTGTTGACTTAAAAGAGAATTGTTATGTCTATTACTAACGAGCAAATCCTAGACGCAGTTGCAGAAATGTCTGTAATGCAAGTTGTTGAACTAATCGAAGCAATGGAAGAGAAATTCGGTGTTTCTGCTGCTGCTGCTGTTGTAGCTGGCGGCGCTGCTGCAGGCGAAGCTGCTGCTGAGCAAACTGAATTCGACGTAATCCTAGAAGCTGCTGGCGGTAACAAAGTTGCTGTAATCAAAGCAGTACGTGGCGCAACTGGCCTAGGTCTTAAAGAAGCTAAAGCTCTAGTAGACGGCGCTCCAGCACCTCTTAAAGAAGGTGTTGAGAAAGCAGAAGCTGAAGCTCTTAAAGCTCAGCTAGAAGAAGCTGGTGCAACTGTTGCTGTTAAGTAATTATTGCATAGTTTCTTAGCCTAACGGCTAATTGGCTGGTGGTTTTTTAACCACCGGCCTTTTTGCGCTGTAGGGTATAGGCGAATTTTCCCGCTGTTTAAGCGCCTGATATCCATGCAAAAAACATTTCATTCTTACGAAATGAAATGTCACTACAGTAAACAGCTATATTAGTCACTGTCCCTTACCCCCTTAAGTAACTAGGAGCGGGCGGACAGTTTGGGTCACTTATCAGCGAGCTGAGGAACCCCATGGTTTACTCTTATACCGAGAAAAAGCGCATCCGTAAGGACTTTGGTACTCGTCCACAAGTTTTGGACATTCCATACCTGCTATCGATCCAGCTCGATTCGTTCGACAAATTTATCGAACAGGATCCTGAAGGTCAATACGGTCTTGAAGCCGCTTTCCGTTCTGTATTCCCGATTCAGAGCTACAACGGCAATTCTGAGCTGCAATACGTTAGCTACCGTCTTGGTGAGCCAGTTTTTGACGTTAAAGAATGTCAAATCCGCGGTGTAACTTACTCAAAGCCACTACGTGTAAAACTACGCCTAGTTATCTTTGATAAAGACGCGCCAGCAGGTACTGTAAAAGACATTAAAGAACAAGAAGTCTACATGGGTGAAATTCCACTCATGACAGACAATGGTACCTTCGTAATCAACGGTACCGAGAGGGTTATCGTATCCCAGCTGCACCGAAGCCCAGGCGTGTTCTTCGACAGCGATAAGGGTAAGACCCACTCTTCAGGTAAAGTTTTATACAACGCACGTGTTATTCCTTACCGTGGTTCATGGCTTGATTTCGAGTTTGATCCTAAGGATAACTTGTACGTTCGTATCGACCGCCGTCGTAAGCTACCAGCATCGATCATCCTTCGTGCACTAGGTAAGTCGACAGAAGAAATCCTAGATATCTTCTTCGAGAAAGTGAACTTCGAAGTGAAAGACCAAACTCTATTGATGGAGTTGGTTCCTGATCGTCTACGTGGTGAAACTGCGTCATTCGACATCGAAGCAAATGGTAAAGTTTACGTTGAGCAAGGTCGTCGCGTAACAGCTCGTCATATCCGCCAACTAGAAAAAGATGGTGTTGATCACATCGAAGTACCAGTTGAGTACATCGTAGGTAAAGTTGCATCAAAAGATTACATCAATGAAGCAACAGGCGAGATCATTGTTAACGCTAACCAGGAAATCAGCCTGGAAGCACTAGCGAACCTATCTCAGGCTGGCCACAAAGCGCTAGAAGTTCTATTCACGAACGATCTAGACCACGGTCCATTCATGTCAGAAACACTACGTATCGACAGCACGGTTGATCGTATTTCTGCATTGGTAGAAATCTACCGCATGATGCGCCCTGGTGAGCCGCCAACAAAAGAAGCTGCAGAAGCTCTATTCGAAAGCCTATTCTTCTCTGAAGAGCGTTACGATCTATCGACTGTTGGTCGTATGAAGTTCAACAGCTCTATCGGCCGTGAAGATGCTCAAGAGCAAGGCACACTTGATGAAACTGATATCATCGAAGTGATGAAGAAGCTGATCGCGATCCGTAACGGTAAGGGCGAAGTGGACGATATCGACCACCTAGGCAACCGTCGTATCCGTTCTGTAGGCGAAATGGCTGAGAACCAGTTCCGTGTAGGTCTAGTACGTGTTGAGCGTGCAGTTAAAGAGCGTCTAAGCCTAGGCGATCTTGACGCAATCATGCCTCAAGACTTGATCAACGCGAAGCCAATTTCTGCGGCAGTTAAAGAATTCTTTGGCTCTTCACAGCTTTCACAGTTCATGGACCAAAACAACCCGCTATCAGAAGTAACGCACAAGCGTCGTATTTCTGCATTGGGTCCTGGCGGTCTAACTCGTGAACGTGCTGGCTTCGAAGTACGTGACGTACACGTAACTCACTACGGTCGTCTATGTCCTATCGAAACGCCTGAAGGTCCAAACATCGGTCTGATCAACTCTCTATCTGCGTTTGCGCGTTGTAACGAGTACGGTTTCCTAGAGACACCATACCGTCGCGTTGTAGATGGCGTAGTAACAGACGAAGTAGATTACCTATCTGCAATCGAAGAAGGCCAATTCGTTATCGCACAGGCGAACGCTAAGCTAAACGAAGATGGTACTTTTGCAGATGAGCTGATCACAGCTCGTCAGAAAGGTGAATCTGGTCTACACCCTCGTGAGCACGCTCAGTACATGGACGTTGCGACAAACCAGGTTGTATCTATCGCTGCATCGCTTATCCCGTTCCTAGAACACGATGATGCGAACCGTGCATTGATGGGTGCGAACATGCAACGTCAGGCAGTTCCAACACTGAAAGCTGACAAACCGCTTGTTGGTACTGGTATTGAACGTAACGTAGCAGTTGACTCAGGTGTAACTGCAGTTGCTAAACGTGGTGGTGTAATCCAGTCAGTAGATGCTTCTCGTATCGTTGTTAAAGTTAACGAAGAAGAGCTAGTACCAGGTGAAGCTGGTATCGACATCTACAACCTGACTAAATACACACGTTCTAACCAGAACACATGTATTAACCAGCGCCCATGTGTGATGCCAGGTGAGCCTGTATCACGCGGTGACGTTCTTGCTGATGGTCCTTCAACAGACCTTGGTGAACTAGCGCTTGGTCAAAACATGCGTATCGCGTTCATGCCTTGGAACGGTTACAACTTCGAAGACTCGATCTTAGTATCTGAGCGCGTAGTTCAAGAAGACCGTTTCACGACTATCCACATCCAAGAACTGACTTGTGTGGCGCGTGATACTAAGCTTGGTTCTGAAGAGATCACAGCGGATATTCCAAACGTAGGTGAGTCTGCTCTGTCTAAACTAGACGAGTCGGGTATCGTTTACATCGGTGCTGAAGTTAAGGGTGGCGACATCCTAGTTGGTAAAGTTACACCTAAAGGTGAAACTCAGCTAACGCCTGAAGAGAAGCTACTACGTGCAATCTTCGGTGAAAAAGCATCTGACGTTAAAGATACTTCACTACGTGTACCTAACTCTGTATCAGGTACGATCATCGACGTTCAAGTCTTTACTCGCGATGGCGTAGAGAAAGACAAGCGTGCGCTTGAAATCGAACAGATGCAGCTTAAAGAAGCGAAGAAAGACCTAACTGAAGAATTCCAGATTCTTGAGGGCGGCCTTCTAAACCGTGTTAAAGCTGTATTGATTGAAGGCGGTTACTCTGAAGCGAAACTAGACACAACTGATCGTAAGAAGTGGCTAGAACTAACGCTAGAAGATGACGCACTACAAACTCAGCTTGAGCAACTTGCTGAGCAGTGGGATGAGCTAAAAGCCGACTTTGATAAGAAGTTCGAAACTAAGCGTCGTAAGATCACTCAAGGTGATGATTTAGCACCTGGTGTACTGAAGATCGTTAAGGTTTACCTAGCGGTTAAACGTCGCATTCAGCCTGGTGATAAGATGGCGGGTCGTCACGGTAACAAGGGTGTAATCTCTAAGATCAACCCTGTTGAAGACATGCCATACGATGAGAAAGGTCAGCCTGTAGACATCGTACTTAACCCACTGGGTGTACCTTCGCGTATGAACATCGGTCAGATCCTAGAAGTACACTTAGGTCTGGCAGCGAAAGGTATCGGTGACAAGATCAACCAGATGGTTAAAGAGCAGCAAGAACTAGCGAAATTCCGCGAGTTCCTACAAAAAGTTTACGATCTAGGCGACACTCGCCAGAAAGTAGACATTGCTTCTCTATCTGATGATGAAGTACGTACTCTGATCAAGAACTTGCGTGGCGGTCTACCAATCGCGACTCCTGTATTTGATGGCGCTCCAGAAGAGTCAATCAAAGCACTTCTTGAGCTAGCAGATCTACCAACATCAGGTCAGTTAACACTGTTTGATGGTCGCACAGGTGATGCGTTTGAGCGTCCTGTAACTGTTGGTTACATGTACATGCTGAAACTGAACCACCTTGTTGATGACAAGATGCACGCTCGTTCAACTGGTTCGTACAGCCTAGTAACTCAGCAACCACTAGGTGGTAAAGCTCAGTTCGGTGGTCAGCGTTTCGGTGAGATGGAAGTATGGGCACTAGAAGCATACGGTGCTGCTTACACGCTACAAGAAATGCTAACGGTTAAGTCGGATGACGTTAACGGCCGTACTAAGATGTACAAGAACATCGTAGACGGTAACCACAGCATGGAACCTGGCATGCCAGAATCGTTCAACGTACTGTTGAAAGAGATCCGCTCGCTAGGTATCAACATCGAGCTAGAAGACGAAGAGTAATCCTTTTCTCTCTTGATGAAAGTCGAGAGAATCAAAGCGATTATTTGGAAGAAGGTGCTCACTTTAGCGAGTGAGCTCCTTTTAACTCCTTACAGGAGCTGATTGTGAAAGACTTATTAAACTTTCTAAAAGCACAGCATAAGACCGAAGAATTTGATGCAATCAAAATCGGTCTATCTTCACCAGACATGATCCGTTCATGGTCTTTCGGTGAAGTTAAAAAACCTGAAACGATCAACTATCGTACGTTCAAACCTGAACGCGATGGTCTGTTCTGTGCGCGTATCTTTGGTCCAGTTAAAGACTACGAATGTCTTTGTGGTAAGTACAAGCGCCTGAAGCACCGTGGTGTTATCTGTGAGAAGTGTGGTGTAGAAGTTACACAAACTAAAGTTCGTCGTGACCGTATGGGCCACATTGAACTGGCTTCACCAGTAGCTCACATCTGGTTCCTAAAATCGCTACCGTCTCGTATCGGTCTACTAATGGATATCCCTCTACGTGATATCGAACGCGTTCTGTACTTCGAAATGTACGTAGTAACAGAGCCTGGTATGACTGATCTAGAAAAAGGTCAGATGCTTACTGAAGAAGAGTATCTAGATCGTCTAGAAGAGTGGGGCGACGAGTTCACTGCTAAGATGGGTGCGGAAGCTATCAAGGACCTACTAGGTTCTATGGATATGCACGCTGAAGCAGAACAAATGCGTGAAGAGTTAGAGACAACAAACTCTGAAACTAAGCGTAAGAAAGTAACTAAGCGTCTTAAGCTGGTAGAAGCGTTCATCGCATCGGGTAACAACCCTGAGTGGATGATCCTAACTGTACTTCCAGTACTTCCGCCAGATCTACGTCCTCTAGTACCTCTAGATGGCGGCCGCTTTGCGACTTCTGATCTTAACGATCTATACCGTCGTGTGATCAACCGTAACAACCGTTTGAAGCGTCTTCTAGAGCTAGCGGCTCCGGACATCATCGTACGTAACGAAAAACGTATGCTGCAAGAGTCTGTTGATGCGCTACTAGATAACGGTCGTCGTGGTCGTGCGATCACAGGTTCTAACAAGCGTCCTCTGAAATCTCTTGCTGATATGATCAAGGGTAAACAAGGTCGTTTCCGTCAGAACCTTCTAGGTAAACGTGTAGACTACTCTGGCCGTTCTGTAATCACAGTAGGTCCATACCTGCGTCTACACCAGTGTGGTCTTCCTAAGAAGATGGCACTTGAGCTATTCAAACCATTCATCTACAGCAAGCTAGAGACTCGTGGTCTTGCGACTACAATCAAAGCTGCTAAGAAAATGGTAGAGCGTGAAGAAGCGGTCGTTTGGGATATCCTAGACGAAGTAATCCGTGAACACCCAGTACTATTGAACCGTGCACCGACACTTCACCGTCTAGGTATCCAGGCGTTCGAACCAGTACTGATCGAAGGTAAAGCGATTCAGCTACACCCACTTGTTTGTGCGGCGTACAACGCGGACTTCGATGGTGACCAAATGGCGGTTCACGTACCTCTAACTCTAGAGGCACAACTTGAAGCTCGTACTCTGATGATGTCGACAAACAACATTCTGTCGCCAGCGTCAGGTGATCCGATCATCGTACCTTCTCAGGACGTTGTATTGGGTCTGTACTACATGACTCGTGAAAAGATCAACGTGAAAGGTGAAGGCATGTACCTTTCTGGCCCAGAAGAGGCTGAGAAAGCATACCGCACTAAACAAGCTGAGCTTCACGCACGCGTTAAAGTACGAATTACAGAAACTGTTGTAGACGAAGACGGCAACAGCACTACAGAAACCAAGATGGTAGACACCACTGTTGGTCGTGCAATGCTATGGCAAATCGTGCCAGCTGGTCTACCGTACAGCATCGTTAACCAAAAGCTAGGTAAGAAGCAAATCTCTAACCTACTTAACGAGGCGTACCGTAAACTAGGTCTGAAAGACACAGTAATCTTCGCTGACCAAATCATGTACACAGGTTTCGCATACGCGGCACTTTCTGGTGTATCTGTTGGTATCGACGATATGGTTGTACCAGCAGCTAAGTACACTGAAATCGCAGAAGCGGAAGAAGAAGTACGTGAAATCCAGGAACAGTACCAATCAGGTCTTGTTACTGCGGGCGAACGCTACAACAAAGTTATCGATATCTGGGCATCGACCAACGACCGTGTTGCGAAAGCAATGATGGAAAACCTTTCATCTGAAACGGTAGTTAACCGTGACGGTGAAGAGGAACAGCAAGAGTCATTCAACAGCATCTATATGATGGCGGACTCGGGCGCTCGTGGTTCTGCAGCACAGATTCGTCAGCTTGCGGGTATGCGTGGTCTGATGGCGCGTCCAGATGGTTCAATCATCGAAACGCCGATCACAGCGAACTTTAAAGAAGGTCTAAACGTACTTCAGTACTTTATCTCAACGCACGGTGCTCGTAAGGGTCTTGCGGATACGGCACTGAAAACAGCGAACTCGGGTTACCTAACTCGTCGTCTAGTAGACGTTGCTCAAGACGTTGTTGTAACTGAACATGACTGTGGCACTCACGAAGGTGTCGACATGATGCCTCACATCGAGGGTGGTGATGTTAAAGTTGCACTTTCTGAGCTTGCTCTTGGTCGTGTTGTTGCTGAAGACGTACTAAAACCTGGCACTGAAGACGTTCTTATTCCACGTAACACCCTGATCGATGAGAAGTGGTGTCAAATCATGGAAGAGAACTCAGTAGACAGCATGAAAGTGCGCTCTGTAGTAACGTGTGATTCTGACTTCGGTTGTTGTGCACAATGTTACGGTCGTGACCTAGCACGTGGTCACCTAGTGAACCAAGGTGAAG
Source organism: Vibrio sp. 779(2023) (assembly GCF_033344285.1). Taxonomy (NCBI): domain Bacteria; kingdom Pseudomonadati; phylum Pseudomonadota; class Gammaproteobacteria; order Vibrionales; family Vibrionaceae; genus Vibrio; species Vibrio sp. 779(2023). The sequence continues at coordinate 19,809 of NZ_JAWPOM010000033.1, read as the reverse complement.
CAGTGGGTGTTATTGCTGCTCAGTCTATCGGTGAGCCAGGTACACAGCTAACGATGCGTACGTTCCACATCGGTGGTGCGGCATCGACAGCAGCGGCAGAGAACAGTGTTCAAGTTAAGAACAACGGTTCTATCAAGCTACACAACGCTAAATCTGTATTGGCTGATGACGGTAAGATCGTTATCACTTCTCGTGCGACAGAGTTAACTATCGTTGATGAGTTTGGTCGTACTAAAGAGAAGCACAAACTGCCTTACGGTACGCTACTAAGCAAAGGCGATGGTGATACAGTTCAAGCTGGCGAAACAGTTGCAAACTGGGAAGCGCACACACTACCTATCATTACTGAGGTAGCAGGTCGCATCCAGTTCGTAGATATGATCGACGGCGTAACAGTATCTCGTCAAACGGATGACTTAACTGGTCTATCTTCAAGCGAAGTAACTGACCCAGCAGCTCGCCCTTCAGCAGGTAAAGATATGCGTCCAGCTATCAAACTTGTTGACGAGCAAGGTAACGATGTAATGATCCCTGGTACTGATATGCCAGCTCACTACTTCCTACCTGGTAAAGCGATTGTGAACATCGAAGATGGCGCAGCAGTAGGTGTTGGTGCAACACTAGCACGTATTCCTCAGAAGTCTGGCGGTAACAAAGATATCACCGGTGGTCTTCCACGAGTTGCTGACCTATTTGAAGCACGTAAGCCGAAAGAGCCTGCAATCCTTGCTGAGCACACAGGTACTGTGAGCTTTGGTAAAGAGACGAAAGGTAAACGTCGCCTAGTGATCACACGTGAAAGCGGTGAAGCTTACGAAGAGATGATTCCTAAGCATCGTCAGTTGAACGTATTCGAAGGTGAAAAAGTTGAACGTGGTGACGTGATCGCAGATGGTCCAGAGTCTCCACATGACATCCTACGTCTACGTGGCGTACACGCGGTAACGCAGTACATTGCTAACGAAGTACAGGAAGTTTACCGTCTACAAGGCGTTAAGATTAACGATAAGCACATTGAAACTATCGTTCGTCAGATGCTACGTAAGTGTACTATTACTCACTCTGGTGACTCTGAGTTCCTACCTGGTGAGCAGATTGAATACTCACAAGTTAAGATTGCTAACCGTAACCTAGAAGCTGAAGGCAAAGAGCCTGCACGTTTCGAACGTGAACTACTAGGTATTACTAAAGCATCTCTAGCGACTGAGTCGTTCATCTCTGCGGCATCGTTCCAGGAGACAACTCGCGTACTAACAGAAGCTGCGGTTTCTGGTAAGCGTGATGACCTACGTGGTCTGAAAGAGAACGTAATTGTTGGTCGTCTGATCCCAGCTGGTACTGGTTTCGCATACCACCAAGAGCGTCAAGCTAAACGTTCTGAAGCGCAAGATGGTCCTTCTGCTGAGCAAGCAACGGATAACCTAGCGGCACTTCTAAACGCTGGTTTCTCTTCTGAAGAGTAAGTCATATAACGAGTAATCGTTAAAAGCTTAAGAAAAAGGCACCTTCGGGTGCCTTTTTAGTTTTTTATACTGCTTTGTTCTTCCGGTGGGATTTTCGATAAAGCTAGAAACAAAAAAGACCGACGATGATCGTCAGTCTTTTCTCTCACTCTATTTCTGAATGTTTGCAAATACTAAGCTCCAGGTGGCATAGACAGGCTTTCTGCGATTTGCTGTATCAGATAGTCCTCGACTTCAAAGCGAGTCTCAAGAATTTCCCCAATGATACACATATCAGAATCGAAATCATTTAATTCATCATCTTCAGTCACTTCTGAGTACTTATCGTTAAAGTTCAATAATGGTTCAGTCGTTAGAACAATTTGACCATAGGTTTGATTGATCTCATTAGTTACGACAAAGCCGGTTGCTTTCCAACGGTCCATAACCATGTCATAAATTTTAAAGTGGCCTTCGGAGATGTAATCAACGAGGTGCTGACAGAAATCCTGCAGTTCGGAAGGAGATGGGAGTTCAATAACATTGGTTTTCGAACAAGGTTGCAGCGCTGCAAGCTTACAATATTCAACAATCAGGGATTGTCGTGTCTCTAACCAGTGATCAATGACATCACTTGAGCCACCCCACTGGTCTTGTGTTTGTTTGAATTTTCTTAGCATGACCATGCCCTCATGATCTGATCGCCCATCGGCGAACGTATCCTTTGCAAAGCAAAGTTAGTAAAGTTATTACAAACTCTTGTCCTTACTAGAATTTAGAGTGCACATTTACTTAACGATAAACTCTAGTATGAAATTAGATTGCCAGTAAAATGAACGAACTTCAAGCAAAGGGATGGTGTAATGTTAAGAAAAGGTGATGTTAACCGCGCGATAAATGCATACTGGTGTGTTGTTGCAGGAAGTGAAATTTGGCTGGTGGATGGTGCTGTGCCCTTCGGGTCTGCAGAGCAGTTATCACTGCCAGTAACGAGTGCAAGACCCATTGGTGAGTATTCTGGTTCGCCCGTCATGTGGCTTAACTTGGCCGATTTAGAGCATGATCTACCTTTAGTATCCCTGCGTGACTGCCTGCATTTTCCTGAGCCATTATTTATGTTGTTAAGTAAAGCTGTGCAATATGGGCACATGACGCAAAGTTTGCGCTTTTGTCCACAGTGCGGAGGAAGAAACTTTCTTAATAATAACCAGTTAGCCATGCAGTGTGGTGAATGTCGCACCCTTCATTATCCTAGAATATTTCCGTGTATTATCGTTGCTGTACGTAAAGAAAATCAGATCTTATTAGCCCAACATCCAAGGCATCGAAATGGTATGTATACGGTTATTGCGGGTTTTCTAGAAGTCGGTGAGACATTAGAAGAGTGCGTGGCTCGAGAAATTCATGAAGAAACGGGAATTCTCGTTAAAAATATTCGTTACTTTGGCAGCCAGCCTTGGGCTTTCCCATCCAGTATGATGATGGGGTTTTTAGCTGATTATGAATCCGGAGAGTTAAGCCCAGACTACACTGAGCTGTCTGATGCACAATGGTTTGGTATCGACGAGATGCCGCCTGTTGCGCCTAAAGGAACGATTGCAAGAGCACTTATCGAACAAACGCTGAAAGATATAGACTCTAATTGTCTGATAAATAGATAAAAAAAACCCTCCGAGAGGGAGGGGGTAAGTAAGATGTCGTTATGAGATGCTGAGTACTAAGTACTCAGTTTATAATTGTAGTTTTCGCTAGCGAACAAATTTTTAACACTGATACCGATTGGGTGCAAATTAAGCATTGATTTAAAAGTTAATAACTTGATCCAGGTTGCAAAGCACACAGCTATTGGACTTAAATCAGTGATAGAATACCCCCTTTCACAGAAAGCCTAACAGTTGGAATTACGGAATGACTGAATTAAAAAATGATCGTTATCTGCGTGCGCTTTTAAAAGAGCCGGTAGATTACACGCCAGTATGGATGATGCGCCAGGCAGGTCGTTACCTACCAGAATACAAAGCGACTCGTGCAGAAGCGGGTGATTTCATGTCTTTGTGTCGAAATGCAGAATTAGCATCCGAAGTGACACTTCAACCATTACGCCGTTTTCCTCTTGATGCCGCGATCTTATTCTCGGACATCTTAACGATTCCAGATGCAATGGGGCTTGGTTTGCGTTTTGCTGCGGGTGAAGGACCTGTTTTTGATAACCCAATTACATGCAAAGCCGACGTGGAAAAAATTGGTTTGCCAGATCCTGAAGGTGAACTGCAATACGTAATGAACGCAGTACGCCAGATCCGTAAAGACCTGAAGGGTGAAGTGCCGCTGATTGGTTTTTCTGGTAGCCCTTGGACTCTTGCGACGTACATGATCGAAGGTGGTAGCTCTAAAGCGTTTACCAAGATCAAGAAGATGATGTACGCGGAACCACAAACTCTGCACCTACTTCTAGATAAGCTGGCAGACAGCGTTATCGAGTACTTAAACGCGCAAATTAAAGCGGGTGCGCAATCGGTAATGGTATTTGACACATGGGGTGGCGTACTAACGCCTCGTGATTACAATCTGTTCTCACTGCAATACATGCACAAGATTGTAGATGGTCTGATTCGTGAAAACGACGGTCGTCGCGTGCCAGTCACACTGTTTACTAAGAATGGCGGCATGTGGCTTGAGCAAATCGCAGCAACAGGCTGTGATGCGGTTGGTCTAGACTGGACAATCAACATTGCAGACGCGAAAGCACGTATCGGTGATAAAGTAGCTCTGCAAGGTAACATGGACCCATCAATGCTTTACGCTTCACCAGAGCGTATCTGTGAAGAAGTCGCGGGTATTCTAGAAGGTTTTGGTGATGCAGGTACTGGTCATGTGTTCAACCTAGGTCACGGTATCCATTTGGATGTGCCGCCAGAAAACGCGGGCGTATTTGTGGAAGCGGTACACGAGCTATCTAAGCCATACCACAAGTAAGTTAGATCTTTTGAAATCAAATGCCGGCATTCAGTGCCGGTATTTTTTTGCCTAAAATTCATTTTTTCTATCTGAGACTCAAGGCTGTACAGCTCTAGTAGTATTTGGCCTACTATGATCTAATTACTACTCTAGCTGTACATTAGACATTAAAATTTAATATAAACAAATACTTATAATTTCTGGTTTTATGTTCTAATTTTCTTGTACAGATAAACAAGCAATTAGATCATGGGTAACCTAAAGCATCGAGTGAACGCGTTTTTTAAGGTATGGTACGACGTCAGATTCAAACCAAGGATTCTTCTTTAACCACAATGTATTGCGTGGAGATGGGTGAGGGAGCGGGATAAAGTCCGGTTCCCAATCTTGCCATTGCTGAACGGTTTGCGTGAGCGTCTTTGGTTTGTTGGTGAGATAGTACTGCTGCGAGTACTGACCAATTAGTAGAGTGAGCTCTATATTGGGCAGCTGCTCAAGAATCTTTTTATGCCAAGTGGGCGCACATTCTTTACGAGGCGGTAAATCACCAGAGTTCCCTTTGCCTGGATAACAGAATCCCATTGGGACAATGGCAATTTTATTTGGGTCGTAGAAAACGTCTTTGTCGATATCGAGCCATTGGCGTAATCGATCACCACTTGGGTCATTCCAAGGTATCGAGGTTTTGTGTACACGTGTGCCAGGGGCCTGACCGATGATTAGGATGCGTGCCCCTTTTGCTGCTTGCACGACAGGGTTTGCACCCAAAGGTAAGTTATCCGCGCAGATCTGGCAGGCCCTCACTTGCTGCAATAGCTCGTCTAACGACATTCTTAGTAACCCTTTTCGAAATCCACTTGATAATTTAATGAAAACCCATCGCGCCAGCGTAGATAGTTGTCAGCAAAAATCTCGATGACTTGCTCGGGAAAACTCAGCGCAGCAATGTGTGGAGTGATGGTGACTTGCGGTAGTTTCCAAAATGGATGCTCTACCGACAACGGTTCTTGATCAAACACATCTAAGAAGGCGTGTTCTACCCAACGGTTTTTCAGAGCGAAGAGCAACCCTGCCTCATCCAGTACGTCGCCACGACCTACGTTAAACAATAACGCCTGATTTAGTTGGCTGAGCGTTTGACGATTAAGTAACTGTCGCGTCTCAGGTGTACTTGGTAGAGTATTCACAACGATGTCGGCTTGCTCAAATGCCTTACTTAGTTCATTGATATGAAAGGTCTGATGAAACTCGCCGCCTGGAGTAGGGATACCTGTGCGGTTAATACCGATAGTTTTTATCCCCATTGCTTTAGCGGCGTTGCCCAGATAGCCCCCAATGCTACCGGTACCAAGAATTACCATGGTTTTACTTTTTAATGACGTGTACAGGTGAGGCTGCCATTGTTTGTTTTGTTGCTGCTGGTGGTATCGGGCAAAGTGGCGGTAATGGGCAATACTGTAACCCAAAACATATTCAGCAATCAGTGGACCAAAGATGCCTCGAACGTTAGTTAGAGTATAGTCCTGACGAAGGCTAGGGGATGTTAAGGCGTTGACACCAGCAAACGTGGATTGCACCCATTCAAGCTGTGAAAACTCGTCTAAGCTTTGTGATAGTAAGGGTGGATCCGCTAGTACGATCTGAGCGGCTTCTGGTTGGTCGGTGAGGCAAAGATCGGGCAGATTTTTCTCTGCCAGTAACGTTTTGTAGGTGTCGCGATGCTCTGAGAGCAGGAAAATCTGATTTGAATGCGGCATTAACTTTTTTCCCTGTGATGAATCAAGTACACTTTCGCTGTTTTTTTCTTCAATGATTGAGTGACTATGCTTAAGAATCCTCTTCAGGTTCGTTTAGAAAAACTAGAACCTTGGCAACAAATTACCTTTATGGCGTGTCTGTGTGAACGCATGTATCCAAACTATGCGATGTTTTGTGAGAATACAGAATTTGCTGACCCGCGTGCTTACCGAGCGATTCTTGATAGTGTATGGGAAATTTTGACAGTTAAGAACGCGAAAATTAACTTCGAACGTCAATTGGAGAAGTTAGAAGAGTTGTTCCCAAGTGCGGATGAGTTCGATTTTTACGGCGTTTACCCAGCGATGGACGCGTGTCAGGGGTTGTCTACGTTACTGCATGGTCTATTGGACCGCGACTACCTTTTCGATTCAATGCTTAAAGTGAGTCAACAGTCGGTACAAACCGTTGCTGATCTAGAGCAAGCACAAGGCGCAGAGCCAATCACTAACGACAACCAGAAAGAAAACGAAGCCGTATGTGAAGAGTGGGACGTCCAGTGGGCTATCTTCCGTCCGCTGCGTGAAGCGGTAGAACGTGACATCAGCTTGATTAAAGATTTGCGTGAAGAGCTACGTGAAGAAGGTATGAGCAACATCGGTATTGCACTTTAATCGTTGAATAAATAGAAAAAGGCATCCTAACTGGATGCCTTTTTTGTTTGTGCGTTTAAGCTGTTATACCTAATGCTGATTACGATTCTTTCGAGTCGGGTTTCGGTGGCTCTTGAGCTTCTGGCTCTTTATCCTGCTTCTCCGGCTCATTATCTTCTTCATCGTCATCGCGGCTTTCGATTACGCCGTGCATTTCTTTCCAGCTTTCCCAGCGTTGGTAAGCCAGCTCCTGCATGTCAGTGCTTTTATCTGCTTCGTCGATGATCTCCTCGCCTACGAGGTGTTCAAAAATATCTTCCAACGTTACCAAACCTAGCACGGTACCGTATTCATCAACAACAAGTGCCAGCTGTAAGCGATGAGTCATCATCTGGTCGAATACTTTAGGTAAAGTGGTATTGTTTAGCACCACTTGAATTGGGCGCATGATTGCTCCCAACTGTTTCTGTCCACAACCTGATTGTTGTAGTTTGAACAACTCAAGGCGATGCACAAAACCAATGATGTTATCTTTCTGCTCGCTGTAAACCAATGGGCGTGAGAAAGGCGTATCTTTGTGTTTTTCTAGGAACTCATTGATGGTCATTGTGGCATCGACACGGAATACTACTGGTCGTGGCGTCATAACCTGCGTTACGGGTACATCTTGGATGCCAAGCAAGTTGCTTAAGATTTTTGATTCACCCTCGGCAAACTCACCGCTTTCACGTGCCAGAATCGCCATTGCAGACAGCTCATCACGCATCTTTGGAGCTTCGTGGTTACGAGCAAGACGCTTGGTGATTTGCTCTGAGAACCAAACAAAGGGTGTAAGCGCCCATACCATCCAACGCAATGCGACCGCGGCAGTGGGTGCCAACTGACGCCAGTAGGTCGCGCCAATCGTCTTCGGTACGATTTCTGAAAGCACTAAGATCGCCAATGTCAGCACTGCCGAAAAGATACCTAATGCTTCGCTACCAAATACAACCGCAGCTTGTGCACCAGCAGTGGCCGCGCCGATAGTGTGAGCGATGGTGTTTAAAGTCAGAATAGATGCCAGTGGTCGGTCGATATCTGATTTCAGCTTAGCCAATTGCCCAGCTGCGGGATGCCCCTGTTGATTGAGCTGCGCAATGTAGCTCGGACTGATACTCAGCAGTACCGCCTCCAGCACCGAACAGATAAACGAAATGCCGATTGCAATAGAGATATAAATGGATAACAGCAGCATAGTTGCCCTTGAATGTAGTTTGATAGTGGTTATTTGCAGCTATTATAACCGCAAAAGTGACTTATAAATTGGTCCAAATACCTTGGAAAGCAAGGGTTTTCAGGGGGTATGTGGTAACAAATTGTGAGTTATTACTCATATTATGGCTAAAAGTACGTCAGAAAATCGAAAGATCGCTTACAAACCTTTGCCAGATGGGGCATTTATGTTTTAGAGTGAGACGAATTCGATAACCTATGAGAAGGGAAACCTAATGAACAAGACCCAATTAATCGACTTTATCGCAGAGAAAGCAGACCTATCAAAAGCACAAGCAAAAGCTGCTCTTGAAGCGACTCTTGATGGTGTAACTGGCGCACTTAAAGAGGGTGACCAAGTTCAACTAATTGGTTTTGGTACATTCAAAGTAAACCACCGCGCTGCACGTACTGGTCGTAACCCTAAGACTGGTGACGAGATTCAAATCGCAGCAGCTAACGTACCAGCATTCGTAGCAGGTAAAGCGCTGAAAGAATCAGTAAACTAAGTTAGAATGCACCGAGGTATCCTGCCTCGGTGCAATTTCATGAAAAAATATCTACTCACTTCACTTCTCCTATCTAGCCTTACCCTTTTTGGCTGTTCGTCGGTTGAAACTCCTAATTTAGAACAATTCACGCATTTTTCTGGTGGTAAAGTTGCGGGAGATGCTAGCAGCTTGTACTGGATGACAGAGAAACTCACTCGTGTGAGTACGGCGGCTGATTATGTGACTATGGGGGGCAATGGTTGGTTCCAGAGTGATTATCGCTGGGATGAAGGTGAGTTGCGAGAGTTGATTCGAAAAGGCGAGCAAGTTGATACCAAACAAGAGTTGGTGCCTTTTCAAATCCACATCCGTTTCAATAAAGATGGCGAAGCGGTTTACCAACAATATCGTGTTAACCGTAAAGTCTTACCACTTCAGCATGACCAATTAGAGCGCTACAAAGCAGAAGCGAATGACGTAGTGGCATCGGTTAAGGCGCAGTCTCGTAACAATCAGAGCCTTATTCAAGGTTATTGGAATGGTCAATCGTTTGAAACCTGCAAAGGTAAGGTGTTCTCGACACTCGAGTTTAATCAGACGTTGCCAAAATTTATTATCGAGCGTCTCTCATCGGTAGACAGTTATGTGGCTTTTGTCGGCAAGCAGTCACGAAACAAAGCAATGGTCGATGAACTGTTGATGCTCAATGACGATGACTTTGATTGTGTTTCTCGGCCAACGTTGATCTCTGAATAAACATTGCTTCGAATTCTGTCGAACAAGAACAATAAAAAAGGCGCTGAGTGCGCCTTTTGTTTTTTAGCCAACTCATGTTGTTTTTATTTTTCTTGCTCACGTGCAATTGCACGGTAGCCGATGTCGTTGCGATGGAACATGCCATCCCAACGGATCTGTTTTGCAAGCTCGTAAGCACGCTGCTGCGCTTCTGATACGCTGTTGCCAAGTGCGGTTGCACAAAGAACACGACCACCGTTTGTCACGATGTCGCCATCTTTGTTATCTGTACCAGCATGGAAGACTTTTTCGCCTTCAATTTCAACTTGTGGCAGACCCGAAATAACGTCGCCTTTGTTGTACGCTGCTGGGTAACCACCGGCTGCTAGCACGATACCAATCGATGCTCGTGGATCCCACTTCGATTCCGCTTGATCTAGCTTCTCGTCGATTGCCGCTAGGCACAGATCAACAAGATCCGATTCCATGCGCATCATGATAGGTTGTGTCTCTGGATCACCGAAGCGGCAGTTGTACTCGATTACTTTCGGAGTGCCGTCTTTGTCGATCATAAGACCCGCGTATAGGAAACCAGTGTAAGGGTTACCTTCAGCGGCCATGCCACGTACTGTTGGGTAAATCACTTCTTCCATGATGCGGTTGTGGATTTCCTGTGTTACCACTGGAGCTGGCGAGTACGCGCCCATGCCACCGGTGTTAGGACCCGTATCTTTGTCGCCTACGCGTTTGTGGTCTTGGCTGGTGGCCATTGGCAGAACGTTCTCACCATCCACCATCACGATGAAGCTTGCTTCTTCACCATCTAGGAACTCTTCGATAACGACACGACTACCAGCATCACCAAATGCGTTGCCTGCTAGCATGTCTTTGATTGCATCCTCAGCTTCTTCTAGCGTCATCGCTACGATAACGCCTTTACCAGCAGCAAGGCCGTCAGCTTTTACTACGATCGGTGCACCTTGCTCACGTACGTAAGCAAGAGCTGGCTCGATTTCAGTGAAATTCGCGTAGGCACCCGTTGGAATTTGGTGACGAGCAAGGAAGTCTTTGGTAAACGCTTTAGATCCTTCAAGCTGTGCTGCTGCTTGGGTCGGGCCAAAGATTGGTAAGCCCGCTTCGCGGAACGCATCAACCACACCAATAACCAATGGTGCTTCTGGGCCAACGATAGTCAGTTCAATCGCCTTCTCTTTGGCGAAAGCAACAAGGCCAGTGATGTCTTCTACATCGATGTTTATGTTCTCTAGTTTTGGCTCTAGTGCTGTACCTGCGTTGCCTGGTGCAACGAAGATAGTCTCAACATTTGGGTTTTGTGCCGCTTTCCAACCTAGCGCATGTTCACGACCGCCTGAACCAATGATTAAAACTCGCATATGAAAATCCTTAATCTTATAAATACCGTTTGCTCAAACTCAGATATTTCGCAAAGACCTGAGTATGGCCTCTCTAATTCAATGGGACGAGGACAAGGCGACAAGTGAACTTATTCCTATGAGCATAGTATGCTATGTGATTAGGATAAGTGAACGCCGTCAACGCAGTTATCGTCCCAGTGAAGACGAGAGGATTAGTGGCGGAAGTGACGCATACCGGTAAAGATCATCGCCATGCCGTGCTCGTCGGCTGCTGCGATAACTTCGTCATCACGCATAGAGCCACCTGGCTGAATCACACACTTGATGCCCGCTTCTGCAGCCGCGTCGATGCCGTCACGGAATGGGAAGAATGCATCTGATGCCATTACACAACCTTCAACCTGTAGACCTTCGTCTGCAGCTTTGATGCCTGCGATTTTCGCAGAGTAAACGCGGCTCATTTGGCCAGCACCTACACCGATAGTCATGTCGCTTTTCGAGTAAACGATCGCGTTAGATTTCACGTATTTCGCTACTTTCCAGCAGAACAGTGCATCTTTTAGCTCTTCTTCTGTTGGCTGGCGCTTAGAAACCACTTTTAGGTCGTCTAGGCTTACCATGCCTTGGTCGCGGTCTTGAACCAGTAGACCGCCATTCACGCGTTTCACGTCAAAGCCAGTTGTCTTCGTTGTCCATTCGCCACACTCAAGTAGACGTACGTTCTTCTTCGCGGCAACCACTTCAATCGCTTCAGCAGAAACAGAAGGTGCGATGATCACTTCAACGAATTGACGCTCAACAATAGCGGTTGCTGTTTCAGCATCCAGTTCTTGGTTGAATGCAATGATGCCGCCGAATGCAGATGTTGGGTCAGTTTGGTAAGCACGGTTGTACGCTTCTAGGATGTCTTTACCTAGAGCAACACCGCATGGGTTTGCGTGTTTTACGATTACACATGCTGGCTCGTTGAACTCTTTCACACATTCAAGCGCTGCGTCCGTGTCTGCGATGTTGTTGTAAGAAAGGGCTTTACCTTGGATTTGGCGAGCAGTAGAAACGGATGCTTCTTGTGGGTTTGCTTCAACGTAGAATGCGGCTGCTTGGTGGCTGTTCTCACCGTAGCGCATGTCTTGCTTCTTCTCGAACTGTTGGTTGAACGTACGTGGGAATTTAGACTCTTCATCACCTTCTTTGTTCTCACCGTAAGATGGAACCATAGTGCCGAAGTAGTTTGCGATCATGCCGTCGTAAGATGCTGTGTGCTCGAATGCTGCGATAGCCAGGTCGAAACGAGTTTCTAGTGTTAGAGACTTCTCGTTCGCGTCCATTTCAGCGATAACACGGTCGTAGTCGTGAGCGTTCACCACGATAGTTACGTCTTTGTGGTTTTTCGCTGCAGAGCGAACCATTGTTGGACCACCGATGTCGATGTTCTCAACCGCATCAGCAAGCGTACAGCCTTCTTTAGCAACGGTTTCTGCGAATGGGTATAGGTTAACGACAACCATATCGATAGGGTTGATGCCGTGCTTTTCCATCACGTCATCATCTTGGCCACGACGACCAAGCACACCACCGTGAACTTTTGGGTGAAGCGTTTTAACGCGGCCGTCCATCATTTCTGGGAAACCAGTGTAGTCAGAGACTTCGGTTACGGCGATGCCTTGTTCGGCAAGTAGGCGAGCTGTACCACCAGTAGATAGGATATCGACACCGCGCTCAGCAAGAGCTTGCGCAAACTCAACAATACCTGTTTTGTCTGATACGCTGATAAGCGCACGGCGAATAGGACGAGCGTTATTCATGCTTCCATTTTCCTCAAATTCACGGAGTTAAAGATGTTTGCCAAAAATGAACTTGTTTTTACCTCTTGGGGTAAAATATTGGCCAGTTTTGGTAAAGACCTTTGCAGGGTGTTTTCTGGTTAGAAAACAGTCTCCACATTTGATGGCGCGTATTCTAACCAATTTATTACAAAAAAGCTCGCGCAATCGTTTGGCATCTCAAAAATAATTGCAAAAAAGTCGTTCTTTAGCTTTAAAAGTAACGAGATAGTTAATAGGGAAAGTTATGTTTCAGATAGGTGAACTGGCAAAACGTTGTGGTGTGACTGCCGATACATTGCGTTTCTACGAGAAAAACGCGCTAATAAAACCCGCAGGGCGAAGCGAATCAGGCTACCGCTTGTATGATGAAGAGAATCAAAAGCAGGTGCACTTTATCCTCAAAGGTAAAGATCTTGGCTTGAGTCTGGATGAAATTAAAGACCTGTTAGAAATTAAGTTAGAAGCGACAGAACACAGCTGTGCAGAGGTAAAAGCCATTACTTCTGCTAAGTTAGAGCTGATTGATGGGAAAATTAACGAGCTGACGAAAATTCGCCGAGCGTTAAAGAAGATTAATGATGCTTGTTGTGGTCATACAGACGATGACGCCACACATTGCTCTATCCTTGCCGCACTTGAGTAGTCTCATTCTTGAATCACTTAACTTAAGTTTGCATTTTTGGCGACTTGCTTTTCTAGGTACACGCTGCTTTCCCACCTATAATCTTGCCTTTAGTTACTTGTAGGAATCGACCATTGTCTGATTCCTACCGTAACGCTGTCTGTAGATACGAGAGTTTTCATACATGGTTGGAGTCTATTTTCAAATCAATGACTGGGTTTTGAGCGTTGATGAAAATAAGCTGTATCGACAAGATAGGGAAGTTACTGTTGAGCCACGCTTAATTAATCTTTTGCACTTCTTAGCGGAGCATGCGAATGAGGTGTTCAACCGCGAGGAATTGATTCAGTACGTTTGGGCTGGAGCGATTGTGACCGATCAAGTGGTGACTCAATCCATCTTTGAGTTGCGTAAGCTACTGCGTGACGGTCGAGAGGAAAATACCAACTACGTTATCACGGTGCCCAAGCGTGGCTATAAGCTGGTAGCGAACGTGGTTACTATGACGCATGAAGAGTTTGTCACAAATCGGCAAAATGAAGAGATCCCACCTTCGGTTGAAGAATCGGAAGAGGATTGTCTACCTATAGCACCAGCCGTTACCTTTCCAGCAGGTCCTCTAACTCGCGCGGTCTGCGAGATGTCAAAAGAGAAAAAAGCCCCTCAGAGCAAAAACAAAATCAGTCCTTGGCGATTGGGAATTATGAACTTCATCTGGATCAGTATGTTGGTCGTAGTGATGGGCGTGTTTACCTACAAGCAATCGGAAGTGCGTATTACCCAAGCCATCGATACCCATCTGATTGAGTTCAAGTTTCAAGATAATTTTACGAATGAAGGATTAAGCTACGATTTGGCAGACGGATTCGCCCAAAAGTTGATGTCCGACATTGCTCAAGTCAGTGATTACCGAGTCATGCTAAAGAAGGCGTCGTTTACTTCTGGCATTGTGCCTGGTAAATCGGTTGTGGTGAGAGTTCGTGAGAATGACGGTGGCAGCTTTTTAGAGGTGGAATATCGCAATAACTCATCTGAGAAAGTGTTGTTTAGTCGTCAATACGCGTTAACCAGTAGTCATTTAAAGACAGTGCTTCAACAAGCGTCGTTGGATTTGATGCAAGTGCTGAAAGTGTCGGATGCCAAATTGAAATCTACGATGCTGGTGGCGGGAATGCCAATGAATCCCGACGCGTTGGAGTTGTTTGTTCAGGCTAACCATTACCTTAATGTCTCTGATACTAAACAATTCCGCCAAGGTATCGACTTGATGGAAAACATTTTAGAAATCGAGCCGGATAATGCTTACGTTCAAGCTGAGTTGTTGATTGCTTACCATGTACAAAAGGCACTTGATTTCTCACAGGAGTTGAAGAAAGGGCGAATGCAGCAGCTCAGTGAAGCACTAGAGACTAATGTGAAAATGATGGTGGGGCCAATTCAACCGCGAATTTATGAAGCTTTAGCACTGCACGAAACCATCATTGGTGACATGGCGTTAGCCAAGCGGCATCTCGGACAGGCATTGAGGTTACGTGATTCAGTGCTTTCCTATGTGATTCGCGGTAAGCACGCCGAATTGGATGGTGATCTGGATTTAGCCAGTGAGTCTTACAGTGAAGCTTTCTATATTGATACGTCGGTTGAGACGTACCTGCTGTGCGAAAACTTGGTCTTCCCAAGTAACATGAAGGCGATTGATTACGCCATGTATCGCGCCGTTCACCCTTCTGTCGTTCGAATGCTTTAATTCTCTCGGACTCAACGTCAGCCTAATGCTAGCCCCTCATTTCGATGAGGGGCTTTTTTGTCGCTGTCGAAAAGTGAAAAGGGTGGGGCGGTGGGGCAATGACTTACGAAGGAGCTAACAACGCAAGCTTGCAACGGGAATGCATACCCGCTTTGCTTCTCTATCTCTATCTCTATCTCTATCTCTATCTCTATCTCTATCTCTATCTCTATCTCTATTGATTGTATGAAGTGTCTGGATGAGTTATGTGGCGAGAATGATTTTGGTGCCTTCTTGCATGCGAGATGAATATTGACTTGGGTCAAGAAGCGCGATCAGGGAGAGATTTATGGAATCAACACTTCAGGGAATTAACCCTTCGGGATGGGGAAGTTGATAGAGGTTGATAACTTTTATCGCGATGACCAACGAGTTGATGAGAGTTTATCTATCGGTAGAAGGTTTGATGTTTTTCTTGTAACTGTATGAATAATATAGTTTTATTTTTTTGTGTTTATCATGTTTATCTCAACTTGATGTTGATGAACTAATCATTTTATTGATAACCCCAAGTTTATTTTTTTCTCAGTTTTTGGGCGTAGTCTTCACTTCGAAATTTAGCGAGGTCGAGCAGGTTCTTCCTCATAGCATCTCGCTAATTACCATTCAGTTTGAGTCATGTTGACTCGAGTAGAATAGATTTGGAGATGTTATGTCATCGAATGCGAAAAAAATCGGCCTTATTGCCTGTACGGGTGTCGTAGCCGGTAACATGATGGGTAGTGGTATCGCACTATTACCTTCTAGTCTTGCCTCTGTAGGCTCTGTTTCAATCTTCAGTTGGCTGATCTGTTTGGTCGGTGCACTGAGTCTGGCGTTTGTTTACGCTCGTCTGGCAACCAAAAACCCACAAGAAGGTGGTCCTATCGCTTATGCTGGCGAAGTGTCTCCGGTATTTGGTTTCCAAACGGGCGTTCTTTATTACCACGCGAACTGGATTGGTAACCTGGCTATTGCCATTACAGGTGTTTCTTACCTTTCAGTATTCTTCCCTGTGCTTAATAACCCAATCCCAGCAGGTATTGCGACGATTGCATCGGTATGGATCTTCACTTTCGTCAACCTACTTGGTGGTAGCTGGGTAAGCCGTCTATGTACGCTTGGTCTAGTTCTTATCCTTATCCCAGTTGTTGGTACAGCCGCATTTGGTTGGACGCACTTCGATACTGCGCTTTACAGCCAAAACTGGAACGTATCAGCAGGCACTGACAGCCACGCGGTAGTAACAGCGGTTCTTATCTGTCTATGGTCATTCGTAGGTGTGGAATCAGCAGCGGTATCGACTGGTATGGTAGAAAACCCTAAACGTACTGTACCACTAGCAACTATGTTGGGTACTGGTATCGCAGGTGTGATTTACATCCTATCAACTCAAATGATCAGCGGCATGTTCCCAGCGTCAGAAGTTGCGGCATCAGGTGCGCCATTTGCATTAGCAACCACTGAGCTATTCGGTAGCTGGACAGCACCATTCGTATCAGCATTCACAGCGCTAGCATGTTTCACTTCGCTAGGTTCTTGGATGATGCTAGTAGGTGAAGCAGGTAAACGTGCAGCAAACGACGGCAACTTCCCTAAAATCTACGGCGAAACTGACAAAAACGGTGTGCCTAAGAAAGGTCTAATCCTTGCGTCAATCAAGATGACTGCACTGATGGTTGTACTGATGTTCTTCAGCTCTAAAACAGCACACGCATCAGACCTGTTCAACCAGCTAACGACTGACGCGGTTCTACTAACTATGCTGCCTTACTTCTACTCAAGCATTAACTTGATTCGCTTCGAAGGTATGACAACACGCAACGGCTTCGTAATGCTGTTCTCTGGTGTGGCTTGTCTGTTCTGCTTCATCGCACTAGCGGGTGCAGAGGGCGGTACGCTAACAGCAACCTTCATCGTGTCTCTAGTTATCTTGATGTTCTACAGCAAAAAAGCAGGTCTTGCTCAGTACGTGAAAATGCACGCTGACGACATGCCTGCCCAAGCAAGCAACTAATCCCCAAAACGCTGGCACTAAGGTGCCAGCCCATAAAACCCAAATTCACGCGGCGCTCACCTTACTCATTGCCTGTAAATGGCAAAGAGCGCCCTCATTCGCCTTGGAGATGTCCAAATGAATATATTCGCTATCTTGAACCACATGGGTGTGTTCTTTAAAGAAGAGCCAGTTCGTCAACTTCACGCAGCTCTTGAGAAAGCGGGCTACGAAGTGGTTTACCCAGTAGATGATAAAGACTTGATCAAAATGATTGAGATGAACCCACGCATTTGCGGTGTGCTGTTCGACTGGGATAAATACTCACTAGAGCTATGTGAACGTATCAGCCAAATCAACGAAAAACTGCCTGTTCACGCATTTGCTAACGAACAGTCTACTCTAGACATTTCACTAACAGACCTACGTCTAAACGTGAGCTTCTTCGAGTACGCTTTAGGTATGGCTGACGACATCGCTATCAAAATCAACCAAGCGACTGAGGCATACAAAGATGCCATTATGCCTCCATTCACTAAAGCGTTATTCAAATACGTAGAAGAAGGTAAATACACCTTCTGTACTCCAGGTCACATGGGCGGTACTGCATTCCAGAAAAGCCCTGCTGGTAGCATCTTCTACGATTTTTACGGTCCAAACACATTCAAAGCGGACGTATCAATCTCAATGCCTGAACTAGGTTCTCTACTAGACCACTCAGGTCCACATAAAGATGCAGAAGAATACATCGCACGTACATTCAATGCCGACAGCTCGTACATCGTAACTAACGGTACGTCTACATCGAACAAAATCGTTGGTATGTACTCAGCACCTGCTGGCAGCACAGTACTGATTGACCGTAACTGTCACAAATCTCTGACTCACCTAATGATGATGAGCGACGTGACACCAATCTACTTCCGCCCAACTCGTAACGCATACGGCATCCTTGGTGGTATTCCACAAAGCGAATTCAGCCGCGATGTCATTGCAGAGAAAGTGGCGAAAACACCAGGTGCAATAGCACCAACTTACGCAGTAGTGACTAACTCAACTTACGATGGCTTGCTGTACAACACACAATTCATCAAAGAGTCGCTAGATTGTAAACACATCCACTTCGACAGTGCTTGGGTGCCTTACACTAACTTCAACCCAATTTACGAAGGTAAATGTGGTATGAGTGGTGAAGCGATGCCAGGCAAAGTGTTCTACGAAACACAATCAACACACAAACTGTTGGCTGCGTTCTCACAAGCTTCAATGATTCATGTGAAAGGCGACTTTGATAAAGAATCTTTCAACGAAGCATTCATGATGCACACTTCAACTTCACCTCAGTACGGCATTGTTGCTTCTACTGAAACTGCAGCGGCAATGATGCGCGGCAACACTGGTAAGAAGTTGATGCAAGACTCTATCGATCGCGCAATCCGCTTCCGTAAAGAGATCAAACGCCTAGAAGCAGAAAGCGACAGCTGGTTCTTCGATGTATGGCAACCAGAAAACATCGATACCACAGAATGTTGGAAACTAGACCCTAGCGATACATGGCACGGCTTCAAGAACATGGATGACAACCACATGTATCTTGACCCAATCAAAGTAACGCTACTGACTCCGGGGATGAATAAAGAAGGCGAACTAGAAGAATCAGGTATTCCTGCTTCGCTGGTGGCTAAATTCCTAGACGAGCGCGGCATCGTGGTTGAGAAAACAGGCCCATACAACTTGTTGTTCCTATTCTCAATCGGTATCGACAAATCAAAAGCAATGCAATTACTACGCGGTCTGACTGAATTTAAACGTGGCTACGACTTGAACCTAACCATCAAGAGCTTCCTTCCTTCGCTATATAACGAAGATCCAAGCTTCTATGAAGGCATGCGCGTTCAAGAATTGGCACAAGCAATTCATGACCTAACTAAGAAATACAACCTACCAGAACTAATGTACAAAGCGTTCGATGTACTTCCAGAAATGAAAGTAACACCACACGCAGCATGGCAAGAAGAGCTTCGCGGTAACGTAGAAGAAATCAAACTGGAAGAAATGGTTGGCCGCGTAAGTGCGAACATGATCCTTCCTTACCCTCCAGGTGTGCCACTAGTACTTCCTGGTGAAATGGTGACTCAAGAGTCTCGCCCAGTGCTGGACTTCCTAGAGATGCTTTGTGAGATCGGTGCGCATTACCCAGGTTTCGAAACCGACATCCACGGCCTGTACCAACAAAAAGATGGTAGCTACACCGTAAAAGTATTGAAGAACTAAGTTCCTCTCGAAGATGACGCCATTGGGAATGCAAGCATGCTCCACTCTTACGAGCTCAATGTGTCATCGAACAACCACGACATTTAGATATACCCCTAGCTAATCTGTCGTAAAAGAGAAGGGCAAGGATGCTCTGATCTTTTCTTCTATATAGAAGAAGTAATTTCCAAGACTTCACCTGAAGTACCCCAAGTAAAAAGCAAAGACCAAAGAGCAGTTCGTTATCGTTCTGCTCTTTTTTTCGTCTTTATATAGATAGAAAAAGAAAAAAGAATCAAGAGAGATAAGATCAGCAATCAAAATCACAAAGAAATCGGCGATCTTTTAATGCAGAAGTCAGGTGTTTCATCATGAAAAGATCCTCTGAAACCCGAAATATTAGACAAGATCGTTGAGTATTTATGCAGAATGCTCGTTATTTGTGCGGTTGAAAGTTTTTTTGCAAAAAACGCTTGTGCTAATTTCTCAACCCCCTATACTGCGCATCCACCGACACGGAGTGAGACGAAAGTCACACAGCGAGTCGGGAAGAGAGAAAAAAGAATTTGAAAAAAATGCTTGACTCTCTCACGGTGTGAAGTAAGATACGCACCCCTAACAACGAGTAACTAAGTTGCTGAAAATGTTAGAAAAGCTCTTTAAAAATAAGAACCTATCAATCTGTGTGGGCACTCGTTGATGAT
>NZ_JAWPOM010000032.1:0-32798 GCF_033344285.1 Vibrio sp. 779(2023) | reverse complement strand
CTCTATTTCAATACCATGTTTGATATCGCTTTATACGAACCAGAAATCGCGCCGAACACCGGCAACATCATTCGACTATGCGCCAACTGCGGTGCAAACCTTCACTTAATTGAACCTCTGGGTTTCGATCTTGAAGAGAAAAAAGTCCGCCGCGCTGGTTTGGATTACCATGATTTAGCTCGCGTAACGCGTCATAAAAACTATCAAGCGTTCTTAGAATATTTAGAGAAAGAGAAGCAAGGTAACTACCGATTGTTTGCCTGCACCACCAAAACCACAGGTCACCACGTTGATGCACAATACCAAACGGGTGATGTTTTGATGTTTGGTCCAGAAACTCGTGGTTTGCCTGCTGAAATCATCGATAGCTTGCCAATGGAGCAGCGTATTCGCATTCCAATGATGCCAGATGCGCGCAGCCTAAACCTTTCGAATGCCGTTGCGATCATTGCTTTTGAAGCATGGCGTCAAATGGGCTTTGAAGGCGCATTTTAAGCGACACGAATTCCAAATACAGAAAAGGGCGCTTGGTGCGCCCTTTTGTTTTCTTTACTGTCTAACTCAATCAGTTGAGCTTGTTGCGATCATCATCGTCTTTACGCTCGTATTCCCCTTCGAAGGTCTTGCCATTATCTGACTGGGAATCAAATGGGTCACGACGGAACGGGTCTTGCTCAAATGGCCCCTGGTTAGAGAAACCACCTTGGAAGCCACCGCCATGCATGGTTTTCACCACCATTTTGCTCATCAAGTATTTAGCTATCGCGGCGCGTGGCGCAGGAAGCAACACCAACATACCAAGGGCATCGGTCATAAAGCCCGGGGTTAACAGTAGCACGCCAGCCACCGCTAGCATTACGCCTTCAAAAATTTGCTGGGCTGGAATTTCACCTTGTTCAAGACGCCCCTGTACTGACATCAGTGTTTGTATACCTTGGCTACGAACCAACGATGCACCAACAAATGCCGTGATTAAGACTAGTGCAATGGTCGGCCATAAACCTAAAAAGCCGCCCACCTGAATAAATAAGCCGATTTCAATGATCGGAACAAAAATAAACGCTAATAATAAGATAGGAAACACACGCCCTCCTTTGTTTAATTCAGTGTAATGGTAAAAGCAGACTAAGCTCAAACGAATCGTTGTAAAAAAGCGTGTTCATACTGGTCTCCTTCTCTTTAAGACAAAGTAGCAGGAGCACGTTTCATTCAATTGCATACCGATTTTTTCGTGCTTTTAAAGTGCTAATTTCGAACTCTAAAAACTCATGTTTGTCGAGGAAAATCGAGTACCTATAAAGGGTTATTAATAACCCGTTCATACTTTGCAAATTATTGACTCATGAAAAACGAAAAAGGTGATCTAGTTACTATTTTTATGCGCTAGGTGCAGTATCATGTGCCACATAAGTCAGGACGGATTTTCCAGCCAAAAATTCTGATGAATGGATTCTAGATTGCAGAAATGGCTAATAAATAACTTTATTATCAGAATTATCATCTAAGGATCCTGCTATGGCTACCCTATCTGATGCTCCAAAAACAGCAAACCCAGCCACTCGTATTGAAGAAGATCTATTAGGTCAACGTCATGTCCCTGCAGATGCGTACTACGGTATTCATACGCTACGTGCGATCGAGAACTTCAACATCTCTAATATGACCATCTCTGACGTACCAGAATTTGTACGCGGCATGGTAATGACCAAAAAAGCCGCAGCGTTAGCAAACAAAGAACTTGGCGCTATTCCAAAAGACGTTGCAAACTACATCATCGAAGCGTGTGATTTGATCCTAGAAACTGGCAAGTGTATGGATCAGTTCCCATCAGACGTATTCCAAGGCGGTGCAGGCACTTCAGTTAACATGAACACGAACGAAGTGATCGCAAACGTTGCGCTTGAGTTGATGGGTAAAGAGAAAGGCCAATACGAATTTGTTAACCCAAATGACCATGTAAACAAGAGCCAATCAACCAACTGTGCGTACCCAACAGGTTTCCGTATTGCGGTATACAACAGCGTACACAAGCTAATGGAAGCAATTGAGTACCTAAAAGGCGCATTCGAACTTAAAGCCGTTGAGTTTAAAGATGTACTGAAAATGGGCCGTACTCAGCTTCAAGACGCAGTACCAATGACAGTAGGTCAAGAGTTCCATGCGTGGGCGGTAACACTAAACGAAGAGATTCGTGCTCTAGATTACACATCTAAACTCCTCCTAGAAATCAACCTAGGCGCAACCGCAATCGGTACTGGTCTAAATACACCAACTGGCTACCAAGCGCTTGCAGTAAAACACCTAGCGGAAGTAACAGGCCTTGACGTTGTTGCAGCAGAAGACCTTATCGAAGCAACGTCTGACTGTGGTGCATACGTAATGACTCACGGCGCGCTAAAACGCCTAGCAGTGAAACTATCGAAGATCTGTAACGACCTTCGTCTACTTTCTTCTGGTCCTCGTGCGGGTCTAAATGAATTGAACCTACCTGAAATGCAAGCAGGCTCTTCAATCATGCCAGCTAAAGTAAACCCAGTTATCCCAGAAGTAGTAAACCAAGTTTGCTTCAAAGTTCTCGGTAACGACAACACGGTTTCTTTCGCAGCAGAAGGCGGTCAGCTACAGCTAAACGTAATGGAACCTGTGATCGCACAAAGTGTGTTTGAGTCTATCTCTCTACTACACAACGCGTGTGTGAACCTACGCGATAAATGTATCGACGGCATCACTGTGAACAAAGAAGTTTGCGAAAACTACGTTTACAACTCTATCGGTATCGTCACTTACCTAAACCCATACATCGGCCACCACGAAGGTGACATCGTAGGTAAGATTTGTGCAGAAACTGGTAAGAGTGTTCGTGAAGTCGTGCTAGAGCGCGGTCTGCTTACAGCAGAGGAGCTTGATGAAATCTTGTCAGTAGAAAACTTCATGCATCCTACTTACAAAGCAAAACGTTACGAGTAATAACGAATCCGAAGGGGGCCACTCAGGCCCCTTTTTTAGGCTCTCATACGGTTAACCACATTTTTTATATGCTTTTATTGCCGCTAAGCCACTAGGTTCTCATTCTCTGAGCATTTACTCCTGTTCCTGAGTGTTCAAAAAATCAGAATCAAATAAAAAACTAAAGAGGTATCAATATGGTCATGGTCGAACTCTTCGTGGTTCTGCTCTTCATCTATTTGGGGGCAAGAATCGGTGGTATCGGCATTGGTTTTGCCGGTGGTGCTGGGGTCATTGCGTTGTCTTTGATCTTGGGCGTACCAACAAGCCAAGCTTACATTCCCGTTGACGTAATTTTGATCATCATGTCTGTAATCACCGCTATCGCAGCAATGCAAGTAGCTGGTGGTTTAGACTGGATGGTGCAAGTTGCTGAAAACTTTTTGCGCAAGCATCCTGAGCGCATCACCTTTTATGCGCCTATCGTAACTTACCTAATGACATTAATGGCGGGTACTGGCCACACGGCATTCTCTACTTTGCCAGTGATTGCAGAAGTAGCGAAAGGCCAAGGCGTGCGCCCTTCTCGTCCACTGTCTATCGCGGTCGTAGCATCGCAAATCGCTATCACCGCATCACCAATCTCAGCGGCTGTTGTAGCGTTCGCGGCAATGCTGCACCCATTTGGCGTTGACTACCTAACACTACTAGCAATCTGTATCCCAACGACGTTCATCGCGTGCATGATCGGTGCGTTCGTGGCGAACTTCATGGGCTGTGAGCTAAAAGACGATGCTGAATACCAAGAGCGTCTAGAAAAAGGCTTAATCAAGCTAAATACAGAAGCAAAACGCGAAATCCTACCAACAGCGAAGAAAGCAACCTTCATCTTCCTAGGCGCAATCGCATTTGTCGTGTGTTACGCAGCAGCAATTTCTGGCTCTGTGGGTCTTATCGAGAACCCTGCTCTAGGCCGTAACGAAGCTATCATGACGGTAATGCTAGCAGCTGCGGCAGCTATCGTAATGAGCTGTAAAATCGATGCTGGCAAAATCCCAGCCGCAGCAACATTCCGCTCTGGTATGACAGCGTGTGTGTGTGTTCTTGGTGTGGCATGGCTAGGTTCTACGTTCGTTAACGCGCACGTTGACGGCATCAAAGAAGTTGCGGGTGCGCTACTAGCAGACTACCCATGGATGCTAGCACTCGTTCTATTCTTCGCTTCAATGCTGCTTTACTCACAAGGTGCAACCACTGTTGCGCTGATGCCAGCAGCACTAGCAATCGGTGTCGCACCACTTACCGCAGTTGCATCTTTCGCAGCAGTAAGTGCGCTATTCGTGCTGCCAACTTACCCAACGCTTCTAGCAGCGGTTGAGATGGACGACACGGGTTCAACTCGTATCGGTAAGTACGTATTCAACCACCCATTCTTTGTACCTGGTGTGGTA
Organism: Vibrio sp. 779(2023); assembly: GCF_033344285.1. Taxonomy (NCBI): domain Bacteria; kingdom Pseudomonadati; phylum Pseudomonadota; class Gammaproteobacteria; order Vibrionales; family Vibrionaceae; genus Vibrio; species Vibrio sp. 779(2023). Next base: position 28,401 of record NZ_JAWPOM010000032.1, on the reverse strand, counting down.
ACCATCGCTTCTGCGGTAGCACTTGGCTTCGCATTCGGTGGTCTACTGATCTAGTAGAAACAGAGTCTTACTCGGGGAGCTTCGGCTCCCTTTTTTATTGCCTGTTGTCTTGATTTATGCTCAATAAATCTTCATTTTCATGAAACTTATTGACTCGCCTCCGGGTCTGATTGAGTTACACTAACGGCAATTATCTAAGATGAATTGACTCTTTTATGCGCGCATTACTTTCCGTTTTACTCTTAGGGCTCATTACCTTTTCCACTCCGTCTTTAGCTTTATTTGGTAAAGACCAGTTTAACAATAGCCAGAACAACAGTTTTGGTAGCAGCAGCGACAGCTTTGTTCCGGTTGATCAGGCGTTTCCATTTAACTTCTACCAGCAAGATGACAAATTGATGCTCGATTGGCAGGTACGTGACGGGTACTACCTATATCAAGAGCGCTTGTCTGTAGCTGGTGAAAAAGTATCGCTAGGCGAACTGCAAATGGAAGACGGCACACCGCATAAAGATGAATTCTTTGGTGACGTGCATATCTATACTCAACCTCTCTTCGTTAATGTACCAATGCATGATTGGCAAGACGGTGCGCGCGTGGTGGTGCAATACCAAGGTTGTGCGAAAGCAGGCTTCTGTTACCCGCCAGAAACTCGCGTGATTCCTATCAGCGCGTTTACTTCGTCGAACTCAGATTCAACAACGGCGACAACTGCATCAAAAGCAGAACAGGCACCAACAGCAACGCCACCAGCGGCGCAATCATCTACGTCTGGTGACACATCATCGGCGCCAGTAACACAGCAAGATAGCCTTGCAGCCAACCTTGCTGATAACTGGTGGACACCACTTCTGTTCTTAGCGCTTGGTGTGGGCTTGGCGTTTACACCTTGTGTGCTGCCGATGTACCCAATTCTGACCAGCATAGTGCTTGGCAGTGGCAAACTAAGCCAACGCCGTGCGCTAGGCTTGTCATTCGTCTACGTGCAAGGCATGGCGCTGACTTACACACTACTCGGCCTTGTGGTGGCATCTGCAGGTATGCAGTTCCAAGCGGCAATGCAACACCCTTATGTGCTGATTGGCTTGAGCGTACTGTTCATCGCACTCGCTTTGTCTATGTTTGGTCTGTACTCATTACAGCTACCAAGCAGCGTTCAAACATGGTTGAATAACTTAAGTAATAAGCAACAGGGTGGCAGCAGTGCAGGCGTATTCGCCATGGGGGCGATTTCTGGACTGGTGTGCTCACCATGTACCACGGCACCTCTGTCTGGTGCGCTACTTTACGTGGCACAAAGCGGCGATTTGCTTACCGGTGGTATCGCGTTATACGCGCTGGCGATGGGCATGGGTATTCCGCTGATTCTTGTTGCGGTCTTCGGCAACAAACTGCTACCAAAAGCAGGTGGTTGGATGGACCGAGTGAAAACACTCTTCGGCTTTATTCTGCTTGCCGCACCTATCTTCTTACTAGAACGCATCATGCCAGAAATGTGGTCAACGATTCTGTGGTCAGCACTGGGTATTGCTGCTTTTGGTTGGCTATACCACATCAAAAACAGTCTAGAGTTTGGTGGCTGGAAACAAAGTGCCGTGGGCATAATCGCCGTCTTAGGTTTGCTAGCCTCAGCACAACCTATCTTAAATTACTGGTTTGGCAACAGCACAACACAAATTCAGCAAGCCACTGTTAGCTTTACTCGCATTGCTAACGTGGCGGATCTTGAAGAACAACTGGCACTTGCGAAAGCGGCAGGTAAACCCGTCATGCTCGATTTCTACGCCGATTGGTGTGTAGCATGTAAAGAGTTTGAAAAGTACACCTTCCATGACCCAAGCGTCGAAGCCAAACTGCAAGACTTCATTCTTCTGCAAGCGGACGTGACCAAAAACCAAGTGCAAGACATCGAACTACTGAAGCACATGAGTGTGCTTGGTTTACCAACAATTGAGTTTTGGGATGCCAGTGGTGAACACGTTTCAAACGCTCGTTTGACTGGCTTTATGCAAGCCGAGCCTTTCTTAGAGCATATCAAGCAGTTCTGATAACCAGATATTCAAACGCCAGTGATGTCCACTGGCGTTTTTTATTGCTCAGATTTGAATAAGAACATTGCGTTTATATGCAATTTTCCTAATAAAAGTCGATTTGGTTCAGACTTTTAGCGAATAAATATTGTCCACTCTCTCAAAGCTGGACAATAATAAATTTAACGAAATAGTCAAAAGTGTTTAACGTCATGGATTCAACCTACACCATCATTATTGCAGATGATCACCCACTCTTCCGGAATGCCTTGTTTCAATCTATCCACATGGCTATTAGTGGTGCAAATTTGCTGGAAGCGGACTCACTCGACGCACTTCTGGCTTTGTTAGAACGAGAGGAAGAGCCAGATTTAGTGCTATTGGATCTCAAAATGCCAGGAGCAAATGGTATGTCTGGCTTGATTCATTTGCGAGCAGAGCATCCAGATTTACCTATCGTCGTCGTTTCAGCGAGTGAAGAGCCGGCGATCGTGACGCAGGTGAAAAGCCATGGTGCATTTGGTTTTATTCCCAAGTCCAGCGACATGCGCGAATTAGTGAACGCGCTCAATCAAGTGCTGAATGGCGACCCATACTTCCCTGAAGGGTTGATCACCAATAACGCGGCATGTAATGACTTAGCGGAAAAGATTGCTGCGCTAACACCGCAGCAATATAAAGTGTTGGGAATGTTGTCCGATGGCTTGCTGAACAAGCAAATCGCTTACGAATTGAATGTTTCAGAAGCCACCATAAAAGCGCACATGACAGCGATTTTCCGTAAGCTCGGCGTAAAGAACCGCACGCAAGCCGTTATCATGCTGACGGAAATGAGCGACTAGATTGACGTCTTATCGTCAGACTTACTTTTTTCGTTTGGCAATCGGATACCGACTTTAGTGACCTGCTGATCAACAACATCAGCGACGATCCAATGCAAACCTTGCCACTCGAAATGGTCTCCCAATACTGGCGTGCTACCTAATTGCTCTTCGACAAGGTTTCTCAAACTTTTATCCAGCGGTTCATCCCCCAGATTCAAACCATACATCACGGCAATATCGGCAAGCTTCACTTCAATATCGAGGAAGAAGTCACCGAAGAATCGCGCTAGCGACGCTTTCTCTGGGGCTTCACTAAACAGTAAGCTCAGTGCATCTAAATCCTTTTCTTGTGCTAATACACACAAGGTATCATCTTCCTCAAGACGCGTACTGCCGGATGGGTGCAATAGCTCTTTACTGCGGAATACAGCGGCGATACGCGTTCCTTCCGGCATCGAAAGACTACGTAATGGCTCACCAATGCACCATTTATCTGCTTTAAGTCTATAGATAAACAGCTCCCACTCACTGGTCGGGTAAATCTCTACCCCCGTACGCGAAATTGGCTCAGGCTTCGAAGGTAGCTCGACCTTTGCAAGAGACATCGCCTTAGTCAACGTGCCCCCTTGTACTATCAAAGACACCATTACTACAAAGAATGCCAAATTGAAGTACAGTTGAGCATCTGGCAACCCTGCCATCATCGGAAATACCGCGAGGATGATAGGTACAGCACCACGCAATCCTACCCAAGAGACAAACCACTTTTCACGTGGCGTGAAACTCTTGAATGGCAGTAAACCAATCCAAACTGAGATTGGTCGGGCAAACAAAATCATCCCGAAAGCAAGCGCAAGACCTGGCAACGCAATAGAGAGTAAATTGGATGGTGTAACCAACAAACCAAGCACCAAGAACATACCAATTTGAGCTAGCCACGTCATACCATCTAAAACATGAAGAATAGAGTGGCGGCTGCGTGTTGGACGGTTACCTAATAAAAGACCAACAAGGTAAATCGACAAAATACCACTGCCACCCAAAGTGTTAGATAAAGCGAAAATAAGCAAGCCACCACTGACCGTTAAAATAGAATACAGCCCATCTGGTAATTGATTGCGATTGATAACTTTCCATAAGATCCAGCCACCAGCGAAGCCAAGTAACGCGCCAATACCAAACTGCTTAAGAAAACTGAACGCCAAAAAGCCCGCACTTAAATCTGCGCCAGGGTTCGCTAAAATAGCAATCAGAGTTACGGTCAGAAACACCGCCATTGGGTCATTGGTACCGGATTCAATTTCCAGCGTTGAACCAACACGTTCGTTCAGGCTACGACCTTTGAGTAGAGAGAAGACCGCGGCAGCATCGGTGGAACCAACAATCGCACCAACCAATATGCCTTGCAATAAATCTAAGTCGAATAACCACGTTGCCATCAGCCCGGTCAAAATGGTGGTGATCGCAACGCCAAATGTCGCCAAAGAGACCGAGGGCCATAACGCAACCCTAAAGCTGGCGACCCGCGTTCTCATCCCACCATCAAGCAAAATGATGGCTAATGCGAGGTTACTAACCAAATAAGCGATGGAAAAGTTATCGAATAAAATGCCGCCTAAGCCATCTTCCCCCGCCAGCATTCCAACGGCTAAAAATACCAAAAGAATTGGGATTCCCAACTTAGAAGACACTGGGCTTAAAAGAACGCTAAGTGCGATTAACAACGCACCTATTAGAAAAAAACTGTTAATGGTGTCTGCGTCCATTCTCACCCTCCCTTAATGAAAAACGATAATAATTGTGATGAGCAAGGCTACTTCGTTAATGAGGTAATGCCCTAATCTGCCTCCCCTTTACACCGTCTCAAAATGCGAGGTTGTACGAGAATGACTCAGTTATATTACTTTATTGTGCGTTAAAACGGTGATTTGATGCGAAAACTTTATGTAAATAAATTACTTGTGAGCTTTCTTATCTACGCCTTCTCTCTTTAAGAGCCACAAGATCACCACCAATACTTACACAGCATCTCCAAGTTCAATGAAGAAAAGATTAATGGCCCGTCTTAATCATGCCTGTTTATCCAATCAACCTTTAGACCTTTGGCTAACTTAACAGTTTATTAACATAACGTTTTACCCCTTTGTTCGCTGCAAAAGCCCATAATATGAGGGTTCTTCATTTTTAACACCCCGACTAAAGTTGAAAAGAGTTATTGCCAACACCTTGCTAATGTACATATTGAAACATTTCATTAACAACAATACCAATCGTAAGGAGACGGCAATGGCATTTGAAAGCGAAGAAAGAGCCAAAGCCTATTGGGACAAAAACGTGAAGCTCATGATCGGCCTAATGGTCATCTGGTTCGTCGTGTCTTTCGGCTGCGGCATTTTATTTGTCGACGTACTAAATCAATTTCAACTAGGCGGTTACAAACTCGGTTTCTGGTTTGCTCAACAAGGCTCCATCTATGCGTTCCTAGGAATTATTTTCTATTACGCATGGAAGATGCGCCAAATTGACCGTGAATTCGGCGTGGACGAATAAGGAGTCACTCAGATGGATTTGAAAACTATTACCTACCTGGTCGTTGGCGCCACGTTCATCCTGTACATCGGGATTGCTATTTGGGCTCGCGCCGGCTCAACCAAAGAGTTTTATGTTGCTGGTGGCGGTGTAAACCCGATTGCAAACGGTATGGCAACCGCAGCCGATTGGATGTCCGCAGCGTCGTTTATCTCAATGGCAGGCTTAATTGCCTTCATGGGCTATGGCGGCTCAGTATTTCTAATGGGTTGGACTGGTGGCTACGTTCTGCTTGCGCTGTTGCTAGCACCTTACCTACGCAAATTTGGTAAGTTTACGGTGCCAGAGTTTGTTGGTGAACGCTTTTACTCCAACACAGCACGTATCGTAGCGGTTGTTTGTCTTATCATCGCATCAGTGACTTATGTTATCGGTCAGATGAAAGGCGTGGGCGTTGCGTTTGGTCGCTTCTTAGAAGTGGATTACTCCACTGGCCTATTAATTGGTATGTGTATCGTTTTCATGTACGCGGTTCTTGGCGGCATGAAAGGCATCACTTACACGCAGATTGCTCAATATTGCGTACTCATTCTTGCTTACACTATCCCTGCAATCTTTATCTCTCTGCAACTCACTGGTAACCCAATCCCACAAATTGGTCTAGGGAGTACCATGGCTGGTACCGATGTCTATCTACTCGATCGGCTTGACCAAGTGGTGACCGAACTCGGATTCAGTGAATACACGACCCAAGTACGTGGCGACACACTTAATATGTTTGTCTACACCATGTCACTGATGATTGGTACTGCCGGTCTACCACACGTAATTATCCGTTTCTTTACCGTGCCGAAGGTTCGCGACGCACGTACATCAGCAGGTTGGGCTCTGATCTTCATCGCCATCCTTTACACTACTGCACCAGCGGTATCAGCGATGGCTCGTCTCAACCTAATGAATACGGTAAATCCAGCTCCGGGTCAGCACCTAGCGTATGACGAGCGTCCTGCGTGGTTCAAAAACTGGGAAACAACTGGACTACTCGGTTTTGACGATAAAAATGGCGATGGCAATATCCAATACACTTCAGATGCGTCCACCAACGAACTGCGCGTTGATAACGACATCATGGTATTGGCTAACCCAGAGATCGCTAAACTACCAAACTGGGTGATTGCACTTGTGGCAGCAGGTGGTCTTGCAGCTGCACTATCTACCGCAGCAGGTTTACTACTCGCCATTTCTTCAGCTATTTCCCATGACTTAATCAAAGGGGTTATCAATCCGAACATATCCGAGAAAAAAGAGCTACTTGCTAGTCGAATATCAATGGCAGTAGCGATAGCAGCCGCAGGCTATCTCGGTTTAAATCCGCCTGGATTTGCCGCAGGTACGGTAGCACTCGCCTTTGGTCTTGCCGCTTCATCCATCTTCCCTGCATTGATGATGGGCATCTTCAGCAAGAGCATCAACAAAGAAGGCGCAATCGCCGGTATGATTGCGGGTATCAGTATTACGCTGTTCTACGTATTCCAACACAAAGGCATCCTTTTCGTTGCTGATTGGAAATATCTAGAAAGCTGGGGAACAAACTGGTTCCTGGGTATTGAGCCAAACGCGTTTGGTGCTATTGGCGCACTATTTAACTTCATCGTCGCATTCGCTGTATCCAAAGTAACAGCAGAAACGCCACAAGAAGTAAAAGACCTAGTCGAACACGTTCGCGTGCCAGTAGGTGCTGGTAGTGCAGTGGATCACTAAAAACTAATCAAAACCACAAAAGCCCCGTTTGGAACCAGCCGTCCGGGGCTTTTTTATTCTCACTTTTCAGTTACCATATTCGCAGTATGTCGTTGCAAGGAAGCCAAGATGTTCAAAAACAAGCACTTTATTCTCGCTCTACTGATTGCGCCAGTTCTCTCTTTGATCGCTTACTTCGGTACCGATATGGCCCTCAGCGAGAAGCCCCACGCGGCGCAAGAAGGGGAAACTTACAAACTCGCGAGTAAGTCTAATTGTCGTTACACCAGTGGTCTGTGTGATATGGAAAATGGCGATTTTAAAGTGAAATTTCGCTCGGAAAAACTCACTAAAAATAACTTAGAATTATCACTCAACGCCGCTTACCCACTCGAAGGTGTTAAAGTTTCTATTGTGAGTGACAAAGAGAAAAACGCTCAACCGATTGATATGAAGCCCGCCGATCAAGCAGGCCAAAGCTGGTACATCACCTTACCAAAGCCTGCATCTGCAGAAAGCTGGTTAAGAGTCGTCATTCAATCAGGCGGTACACTGTATTATGGTGAAACACAAACCGCATTTGTGAAGTACGAAACCTTATTTACTGAATAACGGTGACAAGCTAATTCACCGGTATTCAAACGACAGTGACTTAGTTTCACTCAGCATAAATGAATTCCTACTCAGCCGACGCCTTTGCGTCGGCTTTTGTTTCCGTAAGTCTTTCTTCAACAACCTCTTACTCTAAAAAGGGTTGCCAACTCACAAGTTAATTGATAATAATTATCATTACATTTAATGAGAGGTGGTTATGGACAACAAACGGGACATCTTTAACGCATTTTTTAAAGCCCAAGATAGATTCCTTCTCGCCGCACCACATGGCTTTGAGCCAGACGTGATTCATGACTATATTCATTGGGGAATGGTGTTGTCTTCTTGTTATGAACACGATGCCGATGAAGAAAATCTATTGTTGTGTGAGCTGTTTTTACGTCAGGTTTATTTCCATTTACTAGACGCAATTCAAGACTCAACTCGCAGTCGTATCTTCCGTCGTGTCTGTCTCGATTCTATCCATACGCCATTATTCTGTCTCAAACGCTATTACTACCAGTTTGAACAAGGCGACGTGAAATTTCTCGCACTACAACAACAATTACGCCTGATTCAAATCTCACTTGATTAACCAAAAGGATCCCTACCATGAGCACCGAATTCCGCATAGAAACTGACAGTATGGGCGAAGTTACTGTCCCTGCAGATGCTCTCTACCAAGCCCAGACTCAACGCGCCGTCGATAACTTCTCATTCAGTCAACATAAAATGCCATCTGGTTTTATCAAAGCGTTAGCACACATCAAGCAGACTGCGGCACTCACCAACGCACAGCTAGGGCTGCTTGAAGGAGATATTGCCAACGCGATTGCTGACGCAGCTCAAGCAATTATCGAAGGCAATCATATTGAGCAATTCCCAATTGACGTGTTCCAAACAGGATCAGGCACTAGCTCAAATATGAATGCGAATGAAGTAATTGCAACACTGGCCTCCCAGCATCTAGGCGGCACTGTCAGCCCTAATGATCACGTCAACATGGGACAAAGCAGCAACGATGTGGTACCGACGGCCATTCAAGTTAGCGCAGCATTAGCCATTGAAAAACAGCTCTTCCCGGCCCTGTCACACCTAAGCCAAACACTAGAGTCTAAGCAACAAGCATTGAAAGATGTTGTAAAAACCGGTCGCACCCACTTAATGGACGCGATGCCAATTACCTTTGCTCAAGAACTTGGCGGTTGGCAGTTCCAAATCGAGCACGCAAAACAAGCGATTGAACAAGCACTTCCTGCTGTAAAAGCCTTAGCCCAAGGTGGTACGGCGGTTGGAACGGGGATCAATGCCGATCCACGCTTTGCAGACTTATTCGCTAGCAACCTAACCCAGTCAACTCGTATTCAGTTCACGGCCAGTGATAACTTCTTTTTCAATTTAAGCAGTCAAGATGCGATCGTCGCTCTGTCGGGACAGCTCAAAACAGCAGCAGTTGCGATCATGAAGATCGCAAACGATCTTCGTTGGATGAATTCAGGCCCATTGGCTGGTTTAGGTGAGATAGAATTACAAGGCTTGCAACCGGGTTCTTCCATCATGCCTGGCAAAGTAAATCCTGTGATCCCAGAAGCCGCAGCTATGGCATCAGCGCAAGTCATTGGTAATGACACCACCATTACCGTCGCAGGCCAAGCGGGCAACTTCCAGCTTAACGTCATGTTGCCAGTTATTGCTCATAACGTATTGGAGAGCATCGAGTTACTCTCTAACAGCGCAACCGCTTTAGCTGACAAAGCCATTGCGACGTTTGAAGTTCGCCAAGATAACTTGGATGTAGCACTCGCCAAAAACCCAATTTTGGTCACGGCTCTCAACCCGGTCATTGGTTACCTAAAAGCGGCAGAAGTCGCGAAAAAAGCCTACAAACAGGGGCGCGCGATTATTGATGTCGCGGAAGAAGAAACTGATTTGGATAGAGCCACACTAGAGCGATTGCTTAATCCAGCCAAACTGACCCAAGGCGGCGTCGCAGAATAAACGGCAAACTCAGCCTATCAACTAAGATTACAAATATCGAGACCTCCATTCGGAGGTCTCTTTTATAGCGATTTTTCAAACACTCCAATCCTAAGCGACTCGATTGAGCACCGAACGCAGCTTAAGCGGCTTAACTGGCTTAGCAATAAAGCTGAACCCATTTGCTTTGATGCCATCAAGCATATCATCGGTACGATCTGCACTGATGATGACGCCTTCAAAGCTGTGGCCTAATCTCAGGCGGCATTGCTGTAGCACTTCTAAACCAGTACGACCATCATCAAGTCGGTAATCGGAGAAAATTACATCCGGAATCCAACCATCCTCAAGCGCTTGTAGACTTCCAACTAAATCAATCGCAACTCGTGTATCGCAGCCCCATCGGGAAAGTAAGTTTTCCATGCCGACTAGAATGTCAGGCTCATTATCGACACAAAGGATTCTCAGATGACCAAGTTCAGATTGCTTATTCATCGCCACGTGAACTGGATGAGGCTGAACATGATCAGCTTTATCTAGGGTGATGGAAAAAACACTGCCTTTTCCAACCCAAGAGCGCATCGAAATTTCATGCCCAAGTACCTGAGCAATTCCTTTCGAAATCGCCAAACCAAGTCCGAGACCTTGGTCGGAACGAACTTGAGTTCCGCGATTAAACTCTTCAAAAATCTCTTGCTGCTTCTCTTCTTCAATCCCCACTCCATTATCCCATACATCAATACGCACTCGCCCTTTCACGCGGCGAACACCGAGTGCGACTTTGCCATTCGGGTTATAACGAAACGCATTGGTCAGGAAGTTTTGCACCACACGGCGCAGCAGTTTGGGATCCGACTTAACCATGAGTGAGGACGGAATCATGGTGAACTCTATACCTTGCTGTTTGGCTAACGCACTAAACTCAGCATTCAAATTCGATAACACATCATTTAACGCAAAGCCATGCACGTTGACTTCCAACTTGCCCGATTCCAAACGCGAGATATCCAGCAAATCTCCAATTAAGTCTTCGGCAGCCTCTAAAGCACTTTCAATGTGTGCTGACAGCTTTTTGGCTTCACTGTCTTTGGCGACTTCCGATAGTGAAGATGCGAATAGACGCGCCGCGTTGAGCGGTTGCATCAAGTCATGGCTTACTGCCGCCAAGAACCGTGATTTGGACTTCGATTCCAAATCCGAGCGCTGCGTCGCTTCCACCAGCTGCTTGTTAAGTTGTTCTAATTCTCGAGTCCGCAGACGTACCCTTTCTTCCAATGTCTCGTTGGCGTCTTTCAGTGCTTGCTCTGCATCACGGAATACGGTGATGTCGGTAAAGCTCATCACAAAGCCACCACCTGGCATTGGGTTACCTTGCACCTCTATCACGCGACCATCGGGACGAACCCGAGAAGAGGTGTGCCGAGTCCCTTGCTCAAGGTGATAAACACGGCGACGGACGTGGTCATCAGGGTCACCAGGGCCACACAACCCCTGCTCTGCATTGTGCCGAATCACATCCGCAATCGGTCGACCTACTTGAATCAGGCCTGGCGGAAATTCAAAGAGTTCTAAATAGCGTTGGTTCCACGCAACCAAGCGTAGTTGCTTATCGACGACCGCAATACCTTGTCCAATATGCTCAATCGCGCCTTGGAGTAAACCCCGACTAAAATCGTACAGTTCAGAGGCTTCATCGACGATAGTCGCCACCTCTTCAAGCTGCATGTTTCTTCCTTGCAGAGCGGAAGTAAGTACTAACTTGGCAGAAGATGCTCCAAATACCCCTGCTAGCACACGCTCCGTATGCCGAATCAGAGAAGATGGCGCTTGTTGATTCGGCATCAACTCTTCTCGTTGCTGGCTCCAGTAGGCTTGAAACGCCGCTTTAACTCGCGTTCGTCCTACAAATCTGGACGCTAGCATTTCCAGTTCTGCAACCGTAACGCGGCTCTGGTACAGACTCATATTTTCGCTTTCAGGCAACGGTGTACCAACGAATGATGCCGATTGTAAGCGCTCACTTAGGCTTGGTCGGGTAGCCATAGAAACCACAACAAAACACACTGCATTAGCGACCACGCTGAGGATCATCCCCCAATCTGAAATCGCGATATCAAAACTAGCCAATACCTCTGGTGGCGTAATCAACCAGATCAGGAAGTTATTACTGGCGTCTCCGGCAAGCATGTCTGTTTGGCTCATTAACGTAATCAACCAGGTAGCAAAACCCACCGCGAGGCCAACATACACACCTTTCTTATTCCCTTGACGCCAATACATACCGCCAACCAGCGCAGGAGCGAATTGCGTGATAGCCGCGAACGAGAGAAAGCCGATAGCAGAAAGTGAATGAATGGTGTCCAACGCTTGATAGAAACACCACGCGCCAATCAACAAAACTAAAATCAAACCACGGCGGATCCGCAGTAATAATTCAGAAAAATGGTGATGGTTACGCTGCGTCAGTCGCATGCGACGCAATAGCAATGGCATAACCAAGTCATTCGAGACCATGATCGCTAAGGCAATCGTCGATACGATAACCATGCCACTTGCCGCTGAAGTACCGCCTAGAAACGCAAGTAAGGCGATTTCACTCGCCCCTACCGACATCGGCACACTGATGACATAAGTATCAGGCGAAGCGCCACTCAAGAGGCCTTGCCCTACCCACGCAATAGGTAAAACAAAAATCCCCATTAAGATCAGATAAATGGGGAACAACCAACGAGCCACGTGCAAATCTTGAGCACGTTCATTTTCCACCACCATCGTATGGAATTGTCGCGGAAGGCAAACGATCGCCAGCATGGTCAGTACAGTATGAATCAATATAGTCGGGATATTTGGTGACTGATACGTCTGCGCGGCAACATCAAGTAAGCTCAAACTCTCGGTGTTCATCGCCAACCAAACAATGAAGACACCGACCACTAAAAAAGCCAGCAGTTTGATAATGGATTCGAAGGCAATTGCCATCATCATCCCACGATGGTGTTCCGTGTTATCGATGTGGCGGGTACCGAATAGCATCGTAAAAATCGCCAATGCGACCACAACAAACCACGACACGCTATCGTTTTGATAACCAAAATCAGTAGCCAGCTCCGGAGCAATAATTTCAAGCCCCATAGTGATACCACGCAGCTGTAAAGCGATGTACGGCAAAATTCCCGCAACCGCTATGAGCGTAACAACCACGGCCAAACCTTGGGATTTACCGTAGCGTGCTCCGATAAAGTCAGCAATCGACGTGATGTGTTCCCGTTTAGCAATCAAAATAAGCCGAGCTAAAACGCGCCATCCGATGGTAAACACTAAAATGGGAGCAATATAGATGGGCAAGAAAGACCAAGGATTACTGCTGGCCTGCCCGACCGTGCCGTAGAAGGTCCATGATGTACAGTACACCGCAATGGAAAGGCTATAAATCCAAGGCCGCCAGCGTGCTAGCCACCTTTTCTGAATGTCGCCGTACCACGCGATGATAAATAAAGCTCCCAAATACGCTAAAGAAACGGGAACCACCAGCCATCCTTGCATCCGATATCCTTTCTTGCCTTTCTTGCTACTTTTAAAGCAAGAGAATAAAAAAACCTCTCCATGAGGGAGAGGTTTCATTTAACACTGCTTTGATAACGGAGACAAAGCTTAGTTTTTAACCTTTGTTACATAAGTCTAATTCTGTGTTTCAAGTGGCTTGTCTGATACATCAACCACCTGATGTGGGTCTTGCGAATCAAGCTTGATGAACAGAGCCAATAACCCCATCGCGGCCATGCCCCAGAACACAAGCGGTCCCCAGTGCTCATAACCCCAGCCACTCAATACGGTCATTAACGCGATAAATGCGCCCAACGGAATCGCGTTATACAACGCTTGCAACGCTACGATCTTATTTTCTTCGGAGTTTTGGATATATTGGATCGCGGCAATGTGTGCGGTAGCGAAAGTCACACCATGCAATAGTTGAACAATCACCAAAGCAATAATTGATGTTGTCGACGCCGTAATACCCCAACGCATCATTACACCAACGGCAGCAGCAATAAACAGCGCGCGTATTGACCAACCTACGAATAAACGCTTACTCAGTGCAAACACTGCCACTTCTGCGGCCACCCCCAAGCTCCATAAGTAGCCAATGACATCTTCCGAGTGACCAGCGGCCTTCCAGTGAATCGCACTAAAGCCGTAGTAAGCCGCATGACTGCCCTGAATTAGTGACACCAACACTAAGAATTTTAGTATCGGCTTGTCGGTCAAAAGAGCGGTCAGCTTTGGACGTTCTGCGCTTTGCCCACCGTGCGTTACAGGCATTGGGTTAGTCGGTCGCATAGCAAACAGCAACGAGATAAACACGCCGAACATCGCAGTGTACAAGATCATATCGGAGCCAAATTCAGCCACCAGGTAGCCCACTGCCGTCGAGCCTGCGATAAAGGCGATCGAACCCCATAGCCGCGTGCGGCCATAATCGAGCATTTTCAGGCGAGCGTAGTAATTTGCCATCGCGTCCGACAACGGAATAATCGGTCCACAACAAAGATTGAACAACACTGTCGCTAGTGCCATTAACCAAAAGCTACCACCCGTAAAAAAGTGAAATCCAACAAAAAGGAGGGCAGCGAAACTCAACCAACGTAAAGCAGGCATAAGATGTTCGACTTTGTGTACTCGTGGGGTGATCACGATATTGGCAACACAACGTGTCGCAAGGCCTAACCCGACCAGCAAACCGATATCTGTCGAAGATACGCCCTGATCCTTAAACCAAAGTGACCAAAATGGCAGATACACGCCATACGCAAAGAAGAATCCGAGAAAGTACTGGGAAATCCAGCCATACGGAGAAGGTTTCAACATTACTAATATCCTAAAACGGGAACACCAACGTTCGAGCCGGGAATTATGGATCGCCATGCGTATTATAAAAAGGGAAGAATAAGAAACTTATCGTTTCCTCGATGGAATACTAACTTTGCGACATTTGGCATCTTCAAGCGAAAACATCGTAATTTAGACCAAAGTCGTCTGGCTTCCGGTAAGAAATTTGTCAGACTTAGAGAGTGTTCCTTCCATCATTATTGGGTGTTCTCATGCCTGACAAATTTAACATGCAATCTCCACCGTTCGATCGCTTAACTGAAGCACAACAAACGCGACTGCGATCGTCTCTGGACGTCGCCTACTATCGAGCTCGAGATGTTATTTTATCCTGCGGACAGAAGAACCCCCACTTACATATTCTGATCAAAGGCGCGGTAGAAGAGCGCTCCAACGATCAACAGGAAGTGTTCGCACATTATGCCAACGACGATATGTTCGATGTACGCTCGTTACTTGAAGACAAGGTACGTCATCACTACATCGCGCTTGAGGACACGCTCTCTTACCTACTGCCGAAAGAAGTTTTCCTTGCCCTTTACAACGAAAATGGCCAGTTTGCAGCCTATTTCGATAACAATTTATCGAAACGGCAAGAGCTCATCGAAGCGGCCCATCAACAGCAAAACTTAGCGGAGTTTATTCTCACTAAAGTTGACCGCAGCATTTATCACCCACCGATGATCCTTGAACCAAATACACCAATTCACGAGGTAACGCGTGCCTTAAAAGAAAATGGGATTGACGCTGCATTGGTTCAACTCCATGGCGATGATCCACGATTGGAAAAATGGCCATCAGCCCACCCGTACGCAATAGTGACTCGTACTAATATGCTGCATTCTGTGATGATAGATGGTTGCGCGCTCGACACACCAGTGGGTGAGATCGCGAGCTTTCCTGTTTATCACGTTGATGATGGTGACTTTCTATTCAACGCCATGATCACAATGACCAGAAATAGAATGAAACGCCTCATGGTATGTGAAGGCAACAGAGCCGTCGGCATGCTGGATATGACCCAAATTCTCAGCGCGTTCTCAACCCACTCTCACGTGTTAACGCTCAGTATTGCTCGAGCAAGCAGCGTGGAAGAGCTCGCTTTGGCCTCAAACCGCCAACGTCAATTGGTCGAGAGCTTATTGAAAAACGGCATCCGCACTCGCTTCATCATGGAGCTTATCTCAGCCGTAAACGAACAAATTATCGAGAAAGCGTTCGAGTTAGTGATACCACCAGCCTTGCACGACCATTGTTGCTTGATCGTACTCGGCTCTGAAGGCCGAGGAGAGCAAATTCTCAAAACCGATCAAGACAATGCCCTGATTATTCAAGATGGTTTGGAATGGCCTCATTGCGAACAAGTGATGCGATCCTTCACACACACCCTACAACAGCTCGGTTATCCACTTTGCCCTGGTAAAGTGATGGTTAACAACCCGAAATGGGTCAAAACACAGCAAGAATGGATAAGTACCCTAAACCACTGGATAGCTAAAGCCGAACCAGAACAAATCATGGACTTAGCTATTTTCAGTGACGCCCATGCTGTTGCTGGGAATTGCGAGCTGCTGGCTCCAATTGCGGCGCATCTTCGTGACACAATGAAAGATCGCATGTTGATATTGTCTGACTTTACTCGCCCTGCCTTGCAGTTTTCGGTGCCCCTAACTCTATTTGGCAACGTAAAAAGTGCTAAAGACGGATTGGACATTAAACGCGGCGGTATTTTCCCAATTGTACACGGCATTCGCGCCTTGTCTTTGGAGTATGCCATTGAAGAGAAGAACACGTTTGAACGCATTGAAGCTCTGAGAAATAAGCGCATCTTAGAATCCGAAACGGCAGATAATCTCAACGAAGCACTGAAATTGTTCTTTAAACTTCGTCTTAATCAGCAACTCAAAAAGCAAGAAGCGTTGAATAACATTGATATTAAACAACTGGATAGAACTGAGCGTGATTTGCTTCGCCACAGCTTACATGTGGTGAAGAAATTTAAGCAATTTTTAGGCTTCCATTATCAAATTCGTGATTAACCCTGATTTTCATAAATCACAGAGGCGTAAGCAATGAACTGGTTACAACGCAAATACTGGCATTACAAATTGAAAGGCTCGCCTTATCAGTCGCTGTTTTGCACGCCAGATAAAACAGAATACGTCTCTCTTGACTGCGAAACCACCAGCCTTGACCCAAATCGCGCCGAGCTGGTGACTATTGCAGCCACCAAGATCATCGACAACCGCATCATCACCAGTCAACCATTTGAAGTCCGCTTACGCGCGCCGCAATCGCTCGACTCAGGCTCGGTCAAGATCCATCGAATTCGCCACCAAGACTTAGTCGATGGCATCAGTGAAAAAGAGGCGCTGCTCGAGCTGCTCGACTTTATCGGCAACCGACCACTTGTGGGCTATCACATTCGTTACGATAAAAAGATCTTAGACCTTGCTTGTCTGCGGCAACTTGGCTTCCCACTTCCTAACCCACTTATCGAGGTCAGTCAGATTTATCACGATAAGTTGGAACGACATTTGCCGAATGCCTATTTCGACTTAAGTCTGGATGCCATTTGTAAACACCTCGAACTTCCTATCCAAGACAAACACGACGCCTTGCAAGACGCGATTTCTGCCGCTTTGGTCTTTGTCCGCTTAACGAAAGGCGATTTACCCAACCTAACCGCGCCGTATACATAAAAATCAGTTGACCTAGCTCCCAGAAATACTTTTGTTTCAGCGATTTCCCGGCGCTTCCATCACTCTCATCCTAAAGTCTAATTGTGGAAATACGCGCGGTGACTGACAGTTATAAGCACAACGTCGTCATTACCACGACCAAGTTATTTAGAACCAAAAAACAGCCCTACAAAAATATATTCAAAATCTTATCTAGATTGGTGTAAGGCCGAGAAATAAGGCACAAGGAGAGAAGCCATGAGCGAAGCCCACGTTTATCCGGTAAAAGAAAATATTAAAACTCATACACACGCGGATAATGATACTTACTTAGCCATGTATCAGCAGTCGGTAACCGATCCAGAGGGCTTCTGGAGCGAGCACGGCAAAATCGTTGATTGGATCAAACCTTTCACCAAAGTAAAAAGCACTTCTTTCGACACTGGCCATGTTGATATTCGCTGGTTTGAAGATGGCACACTGAACGTCTCGGCTAACTGTATTGACCGTCATCTTGCAGAACACGGGGACGACGTCGCCATCATTTGGGAAGGCGATGATCCAGCCGACGACAAAACACTCACTTTCAACGAACTGCACAAAGAAGTGTGTAAATTCTCCAACGCATTGAAAGAGCAAGGCGTACGCAAGGGCGACGTGGTGTGTCTATACATGCCAATGGTGCCAGAAGCCGCAGTGGCGATGCTCGCTTGTACCCGTATTGGTGCGGTTCACACCGTAGTATTTGGCGGTTTCTCACCAGAAGCACTATCCGGCCGTATCATCGACTCTGACGCTAAAGTCGTGATCACCGCTGACGAAGGCGTACGTGGCGGACGCGCTGTTCCACTGAAAAAGAACGTGGATGAAGCACTAACCAACCCAGACGTAAAAACCATCAATAAAGTCGTCGTGCTTAAACGTACAGGTGGTGATGTTGAATGGCATGAACACCGTGATGTTTGGTGGCACGAAGCAACAGCCAACGTTTCTGACGTTTGCCCACCAGAAGAGATGAAAGCCGAAGACCCGCTGTTCATCCTCTACACATCTGGCTCGACAGGTAAACCTAAAGGCGTACTACATACTACAGGCGGTTACCTCGTCTACGCGGCAATGACCTTTAAATATGTCTTCGATTATCAACCAGGTGAAACCTTCTGGTGTACCGCGGATGTGGGCTGGATTACAGGCCATACTTACCTAATTTATGGTCCACTAGCGAACGGGGCCAAAACCATTCTGTTTGAAGGTGTTCCAAACTACCCAAGCACGGCTCGTATGAGTGAAGTGGTTGATAAGCACCAAGTGAACATTCTCTACACTGCGCCAACCGCTATTCGTGCACTAATGGCAAAAGGTAACGAAGCGGTAGCAGGGACATCTCGTTCAAGCTTACGTGTGATGGGTTCAGTAGGTGAGCCTATCAACCCTGAAGCGTGGGAGTGGTACTACAAAACGATTGGTAACGAGAGCTCGCCTATCGTTGATACTTGGTGGCAAACAGAGACCGGCGGTATCTTAATTGCACCACTACCAGGTGCAACAGACTTAAAACCAGGCTCAGCAACTCGACCATTCTTCGGAGTCCAACCTGCACTGGTTGACAACATGGGCAACATCATTGAAGAAACCGCAGCAGAAGGTAACTTGGTGATCCTTGATTCATGGCCAGGTCAGATGCGCACTGTTTATGGCGACCACGAGCGCTTTGAACAGACCTACTTCTCAACCTTCAAGGGAATGTACTTTACTAGTGATGGGGCTCGTCGTGACGAAGACGGTTACTACTGGATCACAGGCCGTGTTGATGACGTACTAAACGTGTCGGGTCACCGCATGGGTACCGCTGAAATAGAATCGGCTCTTGTCGCACATCATAAAATTGCTGAGGCCGCTATTGTGGGCATTCCGCATGATATCAAAGGCCAAGCTATCTACGCTTACATTACCTTGAACGATGGTGAATTCCCGTCAGCAGAGCTACACAAAGAAGTGAAAGATTGGGTGCGTAAAGAAATTGGTCCAATTGCAACACCAGATGTACTGCACTGGACGGATTCCTTACCGAAGACTCGTTCTGGTAAGATCATGCGTCGAATCCTGCGTAAAATTGCAACGGGTGATACTAGCAACCTCGGAGACACATCAACGCTTGCCGATCCGAGCGTTGTAGATAAACTTATCGCAGAGAAAGCAGAATTGGCATAAATTCAACCAACTGTTTTAAAAGCACTTTAAAAACCGCCATCACTCATGGCGGTTTTTTGCTTTAGTGCACAAATTGGCCACACAAAAAATATGGCAATTATGTTGTTTTTGTTAACTTGGTTACAGAAACGAGAGTGGCTATTAGGAGATTAGACCAGTAAATTGCTGCTAATTGCTATGAATTAGCTATAATCTTGGTCGATTTTTTAAAATTTGCTCGGTTTTAACAAAAAAATCGTGCTGAACTATCGTATATTTGGGAATATAAACGTTCCACTCACGATAAGGGAAGATAGCAACACAATGTCTGCAAAGTCACGGATTCTTGTTCTAAACGGACCAAATCTTAATCTATTGGGTCTGCGCGAACCGACACACTATGGTCACAGTACCTTAGCTCAAGTTGTGGATACTCTTACAGAGCAAGCCCATAATGCTGGGGTAGAACTGGAACACCTACAATCAAATCGTGAGTACGAACTGATTGAAGCCATTCACGCTGCCTATGGCAAGATTGACTTCATCATCATCAATCCAGCGGCTTTCACTCATACTAGTGTGGCGCTGCGAGATGCATTACTTGGCGTCGCCATCCCATTTATTGAGGTGCACTTATCAAATGTGCACGCACGTGAACCATTCCGTCATCACTCTTACCTGTCAGATAAAGCAGAGGGTGTGATTTGCGGTTTAGGCGCACAAGGTTATGAATTTGCTCTGTCTGCAGCGATCAATAAGCTACAGGCAAAGTAACCCTAACACTCTGCAACCCTACGAGGGTTGTCTTAATCACAAGATAAAAGAGAAAGAAAAGATGGATATTCGTAAAATCAAGAAGCTAATTGAGTTAGTTGAAGAGTCTGGCATTGCTGAGCTAGAGATCTCTGAAGGTGAAGAGTCAGTGCGCATCAGCCGTCATGGCACTGCAGCCCCTCAAGCACCAATTCACTACGCAGCAGCTCCAGCGGCGGCACCTGCTCCAGTAGCAGCGGCACCAGTAGCGGAAGCGCCAGCAGCAGAAGCTCCAGCAGCAACACCTGCAGGTCACCAAGTTCTTTCTCCAATGGTTGGTACTTTCTACCGCTCTCCAAGCCCAGACTCTAAAGCATTCGTAGAAGTGGGTCAGAAAGTAAATGCTGGCGATACTCTATGTATTGTTGAAGCAATGAAAATGATGAACCAAATCGAAGCGGACAAATCTGGCGTTGTTACAGCAATCCTAGCTGAAGACGGCCAACCAGTTGAATTCGACCAACCTCTTGTTGTAATCGAATAAGCGGGGCTTGCCTTATGCTAGACAAAGTAGTCATCGCGAACCGAGGTGAAATTGCACTTCGTATTCTTCGCGCTTGTAAAGAATTAGGTATTAAGACCGTCGCTGTTCACTCAACAGCGGACCGCGATCTTAAGCACGTACTACTCGCAGACGAAACCGTATGTATCGGCCCTGCTCGTGGTATCGACAGCTACCTAAACATTCCACGCATCATTTCTGCAGCAGAAGTGACTGGTGCTGTGGCTATCCACCCAGGTTACGGCTTCCTGTCTGAGAACGCAGACTTCGCAGAGCAAGTTGAGCGCAGTGGTTTCATCTTCGTTGGTCCAAAGGCAGACACTATCCGCCTAATGGGCGATAAAGTATCTGCTATCAATGCAATGAAGAAAGCAGGCGTTCCTTGTGTACCGGGTTCTGACGGCCCTCTAGACAATGACGAAGAGAAAAACAAAGCATTTGCTAAGCGCATTGGTTACCCAGTAATCATCAAAGCATCTGGCGGCGGCGGCGGTCGTGGTATGCGTGTTGTTCGCGCAGAGAAAGACCTTATCCAAGCCATTGCAATGACACGTGCTGAAGCAAAAGCGGCGTTCAACAATGACATGGTTTACATGGAGAAATTCCTAGAAAACCCTCGTCACGTTGAAGTTCAGGTTATTGCTGACGGTCAAGGCGGCGCAATCCACCTTGGTGAGCGTGACTGTTCAATGCAACGTCGTCACCAAAAAGTAGTGGAAGAAGCTCCAGCACCTGGTATCACCGAAGAAATGCGTAAGTACATCGGTGAACGCTGTACTCGTGCATGTATCGAGATCGGTTACCGCGGCGCAGGTACGTTTGAATTCCTATACGAGAACGGTGAGTTCTACTTCATCGAAATGAACACTCGTATTCAGGTAGAGCACCCAGTAACAGAGATGGTTACTGGCATCGACCTAATCAAAGAACAGCTTCGTGTTGCAGCGGGTCAGCCTCTGTCATTCACTCAAGATGATATTAAGATCCGTGGCCATGCGATTGAGTGTCGTATCAACGCAGAAGACCCTGAGCGCTTCCTACCATCTCCGGGTAAGATCGAGCGTTTCCACGCTCCTGGCGGTATGGGTGTACGTTGGGAATCTCATATCTACACAGGCTACACAGTACCACCTCATTACGATTCAATGATTGGTAAACTGATCACTTACGGTGAGAACCGTGATGTAGCGATTGCACGTATGAAAAACGCACTGGGTGAGATGATCATCGAAGGCATCAAAACTAACGTGCCACTGCAATTCTCCATTATGAATGACGAAAACTTCCAACACGGTGGTGCAAACATCCACTACCTAGAGAAGAAGCTTGGCTTACAATAAGCCTAAGCAAACGTCTTAAAAAATGCCCACTCCCGTGGGCATTTTTGTTTTATATGTACGCAAAGGGCTCAACATATAAATCGGCTTATTTGGGTATATACTCAAACAAATCGTAGAGTTCTGGTAAACTCTGCGCCACTTCATTCACTTTAAGAGCAAAAACCAATGCCTTGGATTCAAATCAAACTCAACGCGACCAATGAAAACGCTGAGCAAATCGGCGATATGCTAATGGAAGAGACTGGCGCGCTGTCTGTTACATTCTTAGACGCGCAGGATACACCTGTATTCGAACCTCTACCTGGCGAAACTCGCTTATGGGGCGATACTGATATTCTGGCACTGTATGATGCAGAAGCAGACACTAACTTCATCATCGACCAAATTAAAGCGAGCAATATGCTGGCTGACAATTTTGCTTACAAAGTAGAACAGCTTGAAGATAAAGACTGGGAACGCGAATGGATGGAAAACTTCCACCCAATGAAATTTGGTGAACGCTTATGGATTTGTCCAAGCTGGCGCGACATTCCAGATCCTGACGCTGTTAATGTTATGTTGGATCCAGGCCTTGCATTCGGTACGGGTACTCACCCTACAACAGCACTTTGTCTTGAGTGGCTAGAAAGCATGGACTTAAGCGGTAAGACCGTTATCGACTTCGGTTGTGGCTCAGGTATTCTTGCGATCGCAGCGATCAAACTGGGCGCTGAAAAAGTGATAGGGATCGACATTGATCCTCAAGCCCTGCTTGCTTCAAAAGACAATGCTGAGCGTAATGGCGTTGCAGACAAACTAGAAGTTTACTTACCGCAAAATCAACCAGAAGGTCTCGTCGCTGACGTCGTTGTGGCCAACATCCTTGCGGGACCTTTACGTGAACTTGCACCTATCATCAAAGGACTAGTTAAGCCAAATGGCGACCTCGCTATGTCCGGCGTATTAGACACTCAAGCTGAAGATGTTGCGAACTATTACCGTGACGAGCTTCACATTGACCCGATTGTTGAGCAAAGTGAATGGTGTCGCATCTCTGGTCGTAAGCAAGGCTAGACAAGGTTTTCAGAGCTAATTGTTTGAAATTCATACAATTTACAAAAACAATTTGTAAATGCTCAAATATTAGTCTTTTCACGCAGTGAAAAAATGCGTAAAATGCGCGCCCTTGCTGGTACAGAACTGTGATGACGTTTTGAAAATCGGAAACTATCAACTTAAGAACAATCTAATCGTAGCCCCTATGGCTGGTGTAACGGATAGACCGTTTCGCGAGTTGTGTCTTCGCTATGGTGCGGGAATGGCCGTCAGTGAAATGATGTCTGCTAACCCAAAACTATGGGGAACGTCAAAGTCGAAACAGCGCATGGTACACGAGGGCGAATCGGGCATTCGCTCTGTACAGATTGCGGGTTCCGATCCACAGCTTATGGCGGACGCAGCTCAATTCAGTGTTGAGAACGGTGCACAAATCATCGACATCAACATGGGCTGCCCGGCAAAAAAAGTGAATAAGAAGCTAGCGGGCTCTGCTCTGCTTCAATACCCAAACATTATCGAAGAGATTTTGAAAGCGGTCGTGAATGCAGTGGACGTTCCTGTAACGTTAAAGACTCGAACTGGCTGGGATACAGACAACAAGAACTGTGTCCAGATCGCTAAATTAGCCGAAAACTGCGGCATACAAGCTCTTGCTCTGCATGGCAGAACGAAAGCATGTATGTACAAAGGTGAGGCCGAATATGACAGCATTAAAGCGGTAAAAGAGGCGATTTCAATTCCGGTTATCGCGAACGGTGATATCGATAGCCCGGAGAAAGCCAAATTTGTACTGGAGTACACCGGTGCGGACGCTTTAATGATTGGACGCCCTGCCCAGGGTCGTCCTTGGATTTTCCAGGAAATCCATCACTATTTGGAAAACGGCACCACAATGGAGGAACTTCCAACTGAGGAAGTGAAAACCATTATGCTTGGTCATGTAAATGCTCTGCATGAGTTTTATGGGGAGTTCTTAGGTCCACGTATCGCGCGCAAGCACGTTGGGTGGTACCTGAAAGAGCATGAACAGGCAAGTGAGTTTCGCCGTACCTTCAACGCTATCGACGCAGCTCCGCTGCAAATTGAGGCGTTAGAAGGTTATTTTGATAACGTTGCATCATAATTAAGAGAAGAGCTAGACCGAATATGTTCGAACAAAATCTGACTTCAGAAGCATTAACAGTAACTACAGTAACGTCACAAGACCAGATTACTCAGAAGCCTTTACGTGACTCTGTTAAAGCGTCTCTTAAAAACTACCTTGCTCAACTAAACGGCCAGGAAGTAACAGAACTATACGAATTAGTTCTAGCTGAAGTTGAACAGCCACTACTAGATACTATCATGCAGTACACTCGCGGTAACCAAACTCGCGCAGCAACTATGATGGGTATCAACCGCGGTACTCTTCGCAAGAAACTTAAGAAATACGGCATGAACTAAGACCGTTTTTCAAAAAGTATTTGGAACAAGCCGTTACCTTTTTAGGTAACGGCTTTTCTTTATCTACTAAAACACTACGAATAACGCTCACTTTATTCAGTATTACCAACTGGCTTTAAGATAACTACTGCTGAGCCAAACAATAGCAAAGCCACGAAAGCGACCCATTCATTGCCTACAGAATACGCGAAGCCCGCCAAGGCAGACCAAATCGCGACACCAAAGTGCATCATACTCATTCCAAAAGACATTAACACACCTCGATGTTCATCAGATAAGCTTGCGATATGTGCTTGTAATGCCGGAGAACCAACCCCTCCAGCAAGAGACCAGAGCACTAGAGCTGGAAGATAAGCGGTAACCGTACTCATCTCACTTGAGAACACCCATGCACTGCAAGGTATGCACACCATTAAAGCCACTCGCATAACAGCTCGAGAGCTACCAAGCCAACGGCAAGCTCTCCCCACGCACATATTTCCAACCACACTCACGAGCCCTAGAGCAGCATAAATAGCGCCCACCCAACCGAGCGCCAACTCGCTGGTATCTCGAATATGAAGGCCTATCAGGTTAAATACACCAATACCTCCCCCTAGGCCTAAACACATCGCTAGAATCGCCCTCAACGCGCCTGGAAGATGAATGACGTCTGTGATAGGTGGCAGAGTATCTGACTTCTTGGACTCATTATGCTTGTTGTTCATGGACACTACGCTCATGGCACCGACAAAAAGAGCCGCCACGCCCAAAATAATAAAAGCGGCACGCCATGATAAAAGCTGTGTCAACAATGCTCCGATCGCCGGGCTAGTTATCATACCTAGCGTTAATCCCGCCTGAACCATCACAATTTGACGCATCGCTCTATTACCCTTCGCGTCTCCCGCTAACGCGAATGCAATTGGTAACATGCCTGCACTTGCAATACCAGTGATCACTCGAGTTGCAATAGCAAGTTCAAAATCATGAACTATGCCCGTCGTAATAGACGCAACCCCAAATACAAAGCAAGCAGGCACCATGATACGAATACGCCCAACTCGGTCTGATAAACGGCCCAAGTAAGGAGTGCAAATTGCTATGGCTAAACTATATGCCGTAATAAATAAGGTAACCTGACTCGGTTGAACACTTAAATCATTTCCGATGGGTTCAAGAATAGATCCAAGCATCAACTCATCAGCACCAACAAGAAAAGCAACGAGAAATAGGATCATGGACTGCATCATAGCTCCACCTCCTGTTCTGTTTTCGATTCAGCACAAGTGAGCAACGAAATATCTAAAACTCTATCAGGCCAAGATTGCAAAAATGCCTTCTCATGAGATACCACAATCACGCTACCGGAAAAGCGCTGGAGAGCCTCTTTAAGCGCATTTTTGCTGCTGCTATCCAAATGTGTTGTTGGTTCGTCCAACAGCAAAACATTGCATTTCTGAACCGATAAACAACACAGTTTCACCCGAGTTTGCTCACCACCGCTCAATGTATCTAAGTGGCGCTGCGTCTTATCCCCCGTGATCCCAAAGCGAGCTAATAGCTTGCGTGACTCTTTGCTTGAGATTGTTGGCGCACAAGAGCACAGCTCCTGTTCAGGCGTGTTCTGAGGATGGCGCCAAGACAAATCTTGAGAAAAATAACCAATCATTGCACCTTTTGCCAATACCACCTCACCAGAGAGTGGCTCGATCTTCCCCATCAGGGTTTTAAGTAAGGTCGACTTACCCACGCCGTTAAAGCCAGCAACAACCAACTTTTCCCCGCGCGCTAACGTGATATCAAATACTGGAAGCAGAGGCTGCTGATAACCGATCATCAACGCTTTTGCGTCAATCACATTCGGTTGCTCAATGGGCTGGTAAGCAAAGTCAAACGTCGATACTTTCTCTACATGATTCAGTTGAATACGTTCGATTTTATCCAGTCTCTTCTTACGCCCTTTAGCAAGACTGGCGTTAACTCCTGCACCATTTTGGGCAATAAATTTCTCTAACTTTCGAATTTCACTTTGCTGAGCCTTATATTGCTTTTCTAATAAAGCACCGTCGTGCTGCTTTTGCTGCATTGCTTTGACATAAGTACCGCTGTATTTTCGAACCGTTTGATAATCAATATCACAAACACTGGTCGCTACTTGATTAAGGAAATCAATATCATGAGAAACCAGTAAAACGGTGCCAATGTAATCATTGAGAAACGCGACTAGCCATTCAATGTGCGGAGCATCAAGATAGTTTGTCGGCTCATCAAGAATTAACACATCGGGGTTGCGAAGTAACAACTTGCCTAAAAGGACTTTGTGTCTTTGACCACCACTTAGCGAGACAAGCGGTGTATCTAAGCCAAATTGATAAATACCAAGACCTACAGCAACTCGTTCAATTTTGGTATTAATTGCATAGAAGTCTTCATCTTCTAAATATGCCTGTAGCCGAGCGACTTGGCTTAAAAGAGATGTAGAGTGAGACTCGGTCATCGCCTGATACAAAGTCCAAAGCTTCTGCTCGGCAGCGTATAAACTCTCAAAAGAGCCCTTTAAACACTCATGAACTGTCAGCACATTATCGATCTTAAAATGTTGTTCTAAATACCCCACCTCAAGGTTTGGTAACCATTCAATGCAGCCCTTATCTGCAGATAATTCACCGAAAAGCAATTTTAATAAGGTGCTTTTTCCAACGCCATTCGCTCCGGTGATACCTATTTTCTCTCCCACGTTAATACGAAAGGTCACGTTGTTGTATAACGTCTTATCAGCTATCTGATAAGACAAATTTTTAACTTGTAAAATACTCATGTTTTCAACCAAATAAAAAAGGGCCGGTGATCAATACCGGCCCTTATTTCAATACTGGGTAATGCTTTGTAGCTGCTTAACAGATACAAAAAGGCCGATGATGAAATATCACCGGCCATCTCTTCTCTTTTATCAGGTGTACAAGCTCCTGCGTATAACTTCAGCGAAGCTACCCACACATAAAACACCTGATGAAGATTAATTTAAGACTCCGAGCAACACTTCATCGCGTTTTTTGCACGGAGTTCAGCCTTCTTACAAAGCTTTTAAACAAGAGATATAACATGATTTACTGTCGAAAAAATATTCGATGTGAAGCGTACACCTTTAGAATAAAAAGTACCAGATAATTATTAAAACTATCGTGACTTACACGAAGGTCCACAGAAAGAAGACTTTTCCTCAGTCAATGTGCCAGGTGAACTGCTTACTCAGCAAACACAGCTATGAAAGCACCTATACCGCTCACGTTATACGTACGTAGTGGTGGCTTTGAAGGTTGGAGAGGGTTAGAGGGAAGAAGTAGCGAATATACTTTAAGACACTGGCTTAAATAGGTCGACAAAACAAAATCCATGTTTGGAAAGTTTTAAATGCGCTGAGTTTATATTAATAAGCGCCTATGGCTAAATCAAAACATCTAAAGCAGAGAAATCTCCCCCGAAAATAACATAACCTAGTGAATAAATTTTCCAGGTAATAATAAAGGAAGCTTTGGTAAGTAAGCACAAGGGCTGAGAACTAGCGCTCGATACTAGGACCCGGTTCAGTAGAAACCACACAAAACTGAGTTCCACTTCACTCATAACAGGGCTTAGAAAGCATCGCCAGAGGGAAGCCGGCCTCTCGATGCAAGGTTTCAATACGAAAGTGGGTTTAAGGTAAGTCGGGGGAACCAAAACGAAAAAAGCCTCAGTCTTTCGACTGAGGCTTAATATAAGTGGCGGAGTGGACGGGACTCGAACCCGCGACCCCCGGCGTGACAGGCCGGTATTCTAACCAACTGAACTACC
>NZ_JAWPOM010000031.1:0-36693 GCF_033344285.1 Vibrio sp. 779(2023) | reverse complement strand
GCACCTATTAGTAGCTGGATTGCTGCGAAAAAGAATAAGCCCCGTCTGGGAAACCAGGCGGGGTTTTATTTTGTCTGTAATGTATTGATAACGATTCATCTTTTATCGTTTAAGTCTTCTCTGTTTTCATAAAACACCGTGCTATCATTTTCTTTACGTCTCCCAACAAAGCTCTCAGAAAATCACACACTATGCTTAATCCTGTTTGGTTACATACATTTAAGACATTGATTGAAGTCGGTCATTTTACGCAAACGGCAGAAAAACTTTTTATGACTCAGCCTGGCGTCAGCCAACACATCAAAAAATTAGAGCAAAGCTGTCAGCATGCCTTGATCAAGCGCGAAAACAAAAGCTTCGAATTAACCGAGCAAGGCAGGATTGTCTACGCATATGCGCTCGAGTTAGAAGATAGAGAGAAGAAGCTGCTCGAAGAGCTCAGTTTTGATGATGCGTTTTCAGGCCACTGTAAACTGGCTTGTTCTGGTGCAATGGCGTTAATGTTGTATGGGCCCATTTTGGAGAAGCAAAAACAGCACCCGAGCTTATCGTTACATTTAGAAGCCGCGCCAAATCAATCTATTCTCAACGCCATAACGCAAGGGCACATCGATATTGGTATCGTGACTGATGTTCCCAACAAAGGTCTGTTTCACAGTGAGCGAATTGGTAAAGAGAGGTTGTGCTTGGTTCTTCCAAAGCATTATCAAAATAAGCAGATAACGCCACAACTCTTGCATGACTGTGGTGTCATTAGCCACCCTGATGCCGAGCATTACATGACGCTGTTTTTTGACCAATGTGAAGAACCACAGCTCCAAGAAATTAAGATGAGCGATTTACCATTATCCGGCTACGTAAATCAATTGAGCCAAATTTTGCTGCCTGTCAGCAAAGGACTTGGCTTCACCGTGCTGCCTCAAAGTGCGGTCGACAATTTTCCACTAAAAGACACGTTATACATTGCTCAACTGAAAAACACTGTATGTGAAGAGCTATTTCTGGTTCGTAAGCGCAGTCGTGCTCTACCTCTGCGCTATCAGACCATCAAAGAAGTGTTATTGGATGTGATCGGTGGTGCGCATCAATGATGTTAGCCACTCTTCGCTGGTAATGCGTTCCTCTTGGCAATCCACCCAATATGGTTTGCCAGATAACCAACTTTTCGACGCAACTTCTTTTATAAACACATCCACGGAATCAACGTCATCTTTGGCGTAATCCCATTTATTGCGCATGTGTTCTGCCGCTTCTTGATTAGTGTACGCCTTGCCGTTGCGGATAAAGGTGCAAGAGGATTGCTCAACTCGTTTTATCAACGTCGAGATATCTTGCTCTACCCCTGCTAGTGCAAAGGTGGGCAGAATGCTTAATGTAAGTAACAACGTCCACTTTGCTTTCATCGCACCTTTATCCTTATCCCTGACCACGTAACTACTAATAGTAACTACTGATAAGTGACTTAACTATTCTGGTGTTTGGCTGTTTAGCTCAGCAATTATTGCCACCATGCCTTAGCAGGCTGAGGCTCCGCAATCGCCAAGCGTTGACCAATCTCAGGGCTCACCAACGTAACACCGCGCTCTTCACTGATGTCTAACGCACGTTGCATTGGCTCATTCCAATCGTGCATTGATAAATCAAACGTGCTGTTATGGATCGGCATCATCACTTTGCCCTGCACATCGATGTGTGCTTGAACGCTTTGCTCTGGGAACATGTGAATGTCTGACCAGAGTTCATTGTACGCACCTGTTTCAATCATGGTGAAGTCAAACGGACCGTACTTTTCGCCAATCTCTTTAAAGCCATTGAAGTAACCAGAGTCACCACTGAAGAACACTTTGTGTTGTTGTGCATTGATAACCCAACTGCCCCACAGCGTCGTATCGCGGTCTGTCAAACCTCGACCAGAGAAATGCTGAGTCGGAGTTAGTGTATATTCAATGCCGTCAACAGAGTGTGACTCCCACCAGTCTAGTTCGATCACTTTCTCTTTGGGTACACCCCAATTCACCAGTAATTGGCCAACTTTTAACGGCACCAAGAAAGTGCCCACCTTATCGCCTAGCACTTTAATAGAAGCTTTATCTAGGTGATCGTAATGGTCATGACTGATCACCACCACATCGATAGTTGGCAAATCTTCTATCGTGATGGGGGTTTGGTGAAAGCGTTTTGGCCCTGCCCATTGTACAGGAGACGCGCGATCACTGAATACAGGGTCGGTCATTACCAGTTTTCCATCGAGCTTCATTAATACGCTTGAATGACCCAGACGATAGATGACGTCATCTTGCTCTTCTAACAGTTGCCGCGCTGTGATCGCATGCACTGGAATTTCAATCGTTGGTGTTGGGTTAAAGCGCTCAGTCGTAAAATACGCTTTCATGATTTCGAACATGTCGCCCAAACCGCTTTTGTATTCCAACTCTGTATTTGCAAATTTGTCCGGGTATGTTGGCGCTTTTTCAGTATCAACATTAGAACAAGAAATCATGGATGTACCCATCGCGAACGCTCCTACTGTGGCTAGCAAAGTTTTTTTCATAAAAAGTTAACCCGAACAAAAGTAAACTACACGGTGCAGTTTACATTCTAATTATCAAAAGTAAACTACTTAGTGTAAAATAGATCAAGAAATGATCTTCTTAACTTAGCAAGCTTATGAATGTAAAAAGAAAAAGTCGTAGCGAAACCAAAAGAGAAGCCATCTTGTGCGCGGCAAGGCAAGCGTTCCAAGAGTTTGGGGTGCAAAACACCAGCATGGATAAGCTCTCTGCAATCGCACAAGTCTCTAAGCGCACGGTCTATAATCACTTCCCTTCTAAGGAAGCGATCGTGACGGAGTTGCTGACTGAGCTTTGGCGTTCGTCAATGATGGAAAGCGATATTAAACGCTTGGCCACTCTGCCACTCAAAGGTCAATTGATTGAATTACTCTACAGCGAGATCATTGTGGTGACGGAACCAAACTATATTGAGCTGGCAAAAGTGGCATTTGGGCACTTCTTATTTAAGCCAGAAGATCTCAAAGAACAAGCAGAACAAATGTCGAAACAGGAAACCGCCCTGTACCGCTGGCTTACTGAGAAATCGAACAGTGGCGCTTTGCAAGTTGATGATGTACATATAGCAAGCACTCAATTGCACAACTTACTTAAAGGCAGTGCATTCTGGCCGCAGTTAATGGGAATTCGCCCCTCTTTGTCGAATGAAGAATCTAGGCTGTTAGCTACCCA
This sequence comes from Vibrio sp. 779(2023), assembly GCF_033344285.1. Classification (NCBI taxonomy): domain Bacteria; kingdom Pseudomonadati; phylum Pseudomonadota; class Gammaproteobacteria; order Vibrionales; family Vibrionaceae; genus Vibrio; species Vibrio sp. 779(2023). The sequence continues at coordinate 33,451 of NZ_JAWPOM010000031.1, read as the reverse complement.
AACGGCGGAACTTTTTTTAAGTCACTATCAAAACAGCTAAAAACAGCGGTCAAATTGGCCGCTTTTTTAAGCGATAATTCGTGACAAAGCGATGAAATTTTTGCTCAATTTTATTTATCTCACCCTTGACAGTCTCATACCGCAAGGCGTGAGCGTTTGATAAAATATTTTTGTCGTGTCGACGATGCTTTTTCGTTTTCATCTCACAAAAAAACGCCCTAAGGTGCGCACCTCTGACGACGTGGTTGTTCAACCACAATTCTAAATCGTTGAAGTAAGTAGGTTATGTCATAACATGATCACCTGCCTACTGCATTCTATGCTCTATACTTATATTTTAATTTGGTACTGACTTACTAAGGAATTGCCATGCGTATTGCTATTCTCTCTCGTAATGAGAATTTATATTCAACCATGCGCCTAAAACAGGCGGGTGAAGAACGTGGGCATCAAATCGATGTGATCGACACGCTTCACTGTTATATGGACATTACGAGCAACAACCCTAAGATCCGCTACAAGGGTGAAGAATTACCGCAATACGATGCTGTTATTCCGCGTATTGGGGCATCTATTACGTTTTACGGCACTGCTGTTGTACGTCAGTTTGAAATGATGGGTACATTTTGTGTCAACGAATCTGTCGCGATCAGCCGCTCTCGTGACAAGTTGCGCTCATTGCAACTGCTATCACGTAAAGGCATCGGTTTGCCACGCACTGGCTTTGCTCACCATCCTGACAATATTCAGGACGTGATCAAAAACGTTGGTGGCGCACCTCTAGTGATTAAATTGCTAGAAGGCACTCAAGGCATTGGTGTTGTACTTGCTGAAACAAATAAAGCGGCAGAAAGCGTGATTGAAGCTTTCATGGGTTTGAAAGCTAACATCATGGTGCAAGAATTTATCGAAGAAGCAAAAGGCGCGGACATCCGTTGTTTTGTTGTCGGAAATAAGGTGATTGCCGCAATGAAGCGCCAAGCAAAGGAAGGCGAGTTCCGTTCTAACCTTCACCGTGGTGGCTCCGCACAACTCGTGCGTTTGAGCAAAGAAGAGCGTGCGACCGCTGTAAATGCAGCGAAAGTGATGGGCTTGAACCTTTGTGGTGTGGATATCCTTCAATCTAAAAATGGCCCAGTGGTAATGGAAGTGAACTCTTCCCCTGGTCTAGAAGGCATCGAACTAGCAACGGGTAAAAACATTGCAGGTATGATCTTCGATTTTATCGAGAAAAACGCTAAGCCAAATTCAAACCGTACTCGCGGTAAAGGTTGATTTTTGTTTAACGCACAAGAGAGCCAAAAGCCGGCTCTCTTGTTACTCGTCGCTAGGATGACACTATGAATCAGAAAATGATCATTGGGAATGCCGAAGCTATTTGCTTGCCAGAGTTAGGGATTACTCACCTTGAAGCGCGTATTGATACAGGCGCTCAAACCTCTTCATTACATGTAGACAATATTGATTGCTTTGAAAAAGATGGTCAGTCTTATGTTGCATTCGATCTGCACCCAGATGTATACCATTTAGAACAAGTGGTTCGCTGCACAGCGAAACTAAAAGCAAACCGTAAGGTTAAATCTTCTAACGGTACTTTTGAGCACCGCTGCGTGATCACGACGATGCTGCGTATGGGCGACCAACAATGGCCAATCGACATTACGTTGACTAACCGTGAAAAAATGACTTACATGATGTTGTTAGGTCGTCAAGGCATGGCAGACAAAGTGCTCGTTGATCCTAGCCAATCTCACTTATTGGCATCTTAACCCCGTAGCTTCAGATGAGTGATCGAACGTTTTTGTTGAGCATCACTCGTCTGGCTTTATCTTCGCCTACTTCCTACGAAATAACGCAAACAACAATCCCTTCGCTTTAACTTTTGTCACTCGCCAGTGCGTCATTGGCTTAGTCGGCGCTGTATTCAAAATGTGCTGATACGCTTTTTCATCCAAAGTCACCTCTCCCCCATGTGCCAGAAGCAAACATTGCGGATTCATCTCAAACACACGCTTTAATGATTGCCGATATTGATTCGGATGAAATATGGGAAACGGCGCAATCAGATGCTTTTTCACCTGCACCATTAAATCCGCCACATACAGCACATCTTGTTCAGAATGATAAACCGACAGATCTCGATCAGTATGCCCTAGCGTTTCTAGCACCTGCCAATCATCAAATCCAGGAATAAACTCTCCATCAATAAGTTCAATATCTGGCTTTAACTTGCGGGAATACCACAGGTTTTGCTTTGGTTTACGCATCCGATTCGCCATCCAGCGTGCTAACATCAAATCGGTCAAATGCATTAGCCAACCGTCTACACCGCTATACCACTGGTTCTCTCGCTTTGCGGCCAATAGCTTGCATCCTGTTAAATCACGTAGTTTGTGCGCACCACCAGCATGGTCTGGATGCATGTGGGTCACAACAACCAACTTTAGATCAGAAAAAGGACGATGGAGTTGATGTTCAATAAAGTCTTTAAGATGAGGGATGTCTGCTCGACTGGCACCATCAAGCAACAATAATTTATCGGGATATTCGGCGAGATACATGGTCTGAATGTACCCCTGAATTCTGTGCAGCTGCAAAATATGTCCTTATTTTAGTGAGATGCTTCATGACCGAACCCTTACTGGTCAGACCAACTATAACAGCAGAATGGACGCTTAGGTAAACAAATATTCACACGTAGCGACGACAACAAATCATAATCGAGATGATAGATTTTAATCATTAGACTCAAGGGCCCTTTTATCCGTTAATGCGCGCACACGGAGTTCGTGTCAGGGTATGAGGTAAATGCCTCATGATTTGCTTTTTTGTACTTTTCCTTCTAATTAATTAAGGAGTTAAGTACATTTTTGTGAGAATCGAGTTGGAAAAAGCAACTAAATTAGACCGCATCCGCGCGGACTACAACGTTCACTACTGGAGCCAAGGTTTCTACGGCATTGATGACCAAGGCGAAGTATATGTATCACCACGTAGTGATCGTGCACATCAAATCCCTTTCAGCGCTATTGTAAATGAGCTAGAAGCGAAGCAGTTAAATCTGCCTGTATTAGTACGCTTCCCGCAAATCGTGCACCAACGTGTGCATGGTATTTGCCACGCATTCAACCAAGCAATTGAAGAATACCAATATCCAAACAAATACTTGTTGGTGTACCCAATTAAAGTAAACCAACAACGTGAAGTGGTGGATGAAATTCTAGCGAGCCAAGCTCAACTAGAAACCAAGCAGCTTGGTCTTGAAGCGGGTAGCAAGCCAGAATTGTTGGCGGTACTTGCATTGGCTCAACAAGGTAGCTCCGTGATCGTGTGTAATGGCTACAAAGACCGTGAGTATGTGCGTCTTGCACTGATCGGTGAAAAGCTGGGTCACAAGGTATTCATCGTACTAGAGAAGCTTTCTGAGCTGGATCTGGTACTAGAAGAAGCGAAAAGTTTGGGCGTAAAACCGCGCCTTGGTTTACGCATTCGCCTCGCCTCTCAAGGCGCAGGGAAATGGCAAGCAAGTGGCGGTGAAAAATCGAAGTTTGGTTTATCAGCATCGCAAGTGCTTAGCGTTATTGAACGTCTTAAACGCGAAGGCAACCTAGACGCGATGCAACTGGTTCACTTCCACCTTGGTTCACAGATGGCAAACATCCGTGATGTACGCAATGGTGTGAACGAGTCTGCACGTTTCTACTGCGAACTACGCGCACTCGGTGCAAACATCGAGTACTTCGATGTGGGCGGCGGCTTGGCAGTGGATTATGACGGCACACGCAGCCAATCATCGAATTCGATGAACTACGGCCTTGCAGAATACGCACGTAATATCGTCAACACAGTGGGCGATGTGTGTCTGCAATACGAACAACCAATGCCAGTGATCATTTCGGAATCGGGTCGCTCGCTAACAGCGCACCACGCTGTGTTGATTTCTAACGTAATTGGTACCGAGTCGTACCTACCGGAAGAAGTACATGAGCTTGATGATGACGCTCCGCTTTTGCTACAAAACATGTGGCGAAACTGGGAAAACTTGCAAGATGGTACAGACGCTCGTGCGTTAATTGAGATTTACAATGATACCCAAAGTGATTTGGCAGAAGTGCACTCTCAATTTGCTACAGGTGTGCTTAACTTGGAACAACGTGCGTGGGCAGAACAATTGTCACTACGCATTAACTTCGAATTAAGCCGCAAGATGAGCACTAAGAATCGCTTCCACCGTCCGATTCTGGACGAGTTGAGCGAACGTCTTGCGGATAAGTTCTTCGTGAACTTTTCTCTCTTCCAATCTCTACCAGATGCTTGGGGTATTGATCAGGTGTTCCCTGTTCTGCCACTTTCTGGTCTTGGCGAGGCGGAAGAGCGTCGTGCAGTGATGTTGGACATCACATGTGACTCTGATGGCGCGATCGATCACTACGTTGATGGTCAAGGCATCGAGAGCACGCTACCTGTACCAGCTTGGAGCAAAGACAAACCGTACCTAATGGGCTTTTTCCTAGTAGGCGCATACCAAGAAATCCTTGGTGACATGCACAACCTATTTGGTGATACCCACAGTGCTGTAGTCAATGTTGATGAACATGGTCAATTTGAGATCAGTTACATCAACGAAGGTGATAGTGTAGAAGACATGATGCGCTACGTTCATATCGACGTGGATGCGATTCGTGACAATTATAAACAATTGGTTTCACAGCGAGTTGAAGCCAATGAACAAGCACAAATCCTAGCAGAACTAGAACAAGGTCTAGCAGGATACACCTATTTAGAGGACTTCTGATATGAATGATTTGTTTACTAAAACTGATTATTCGCTTTACTCCAACTCTATGTCGTTTTTACGTCTGCCGTACATTCGTAACCCGGTATCGGCAGACGCAGACGTTGTGGTGTTGGGAGTCCCTCTGGACATGGCAACATCTGGTCGTCCAGGTGCGCGTATGGGTCCAGATGCAATTCGCCGTGCCTCAGTCAACTTGGCATGGGAAGGTAAGAAGTTCCCTTGGAGCTTCAACGTATTGGATAAACTGAAAGTGATCGACGCAGGTGATCTCGTGTTCGATTGCGGTGATGCGGAAGATTTTACTTACCGCCTTGAAGCGGCAACCAGTGAAATTCTAAAAAGTGGTAAAACCATGTTGGGATTGGGCGGTGACCACTTCATTACGCTACCTATCCTGCGTGCCTATGCGAAGCATCATGGCCAAATGGCGTTGATTCACTTTGATGCTCATACGGACACCTATGCAAATGGCAGTTCATACGACCACGGTACGATGTTCTACCATGCGCCGAAAGAAGGTTTGATCTCAGCAAAGAACTCAATACAAATCGGCATTCGTACGGAGTACAAACAGCAAGATCACGGCTTCAATGTGATTAATGCGATGCAAGCGAATGACATGTCGGTGAACGAGATCCTAGAAGAAATTCGTCGCACCGTCGCAGACAAGCCAGTATATGTCACTTTTGACATCGACTGCTTAGACCCGGCCTTCGCACCGGGAACTGGTACACCAGTTTGTGGTGGCTTGAACTCAGACAAAGCGCTGAAAATTATTCGTGGTTTAGCCGGCATGAATATCGTGGGTATGGATGTTGTCGAAGTATCGCCTCCATACGACCACAGTGATGTTACCGCACTAGCGGGAGCAACCATCGCACTAGAAATGCTTTACGCATACGCATCTGAGCGCGAATAGACATAATCATTTCTAAGGGAGCTTCGGCTCCCTTTTCTTTCTGATGCTTTCCTCTACCTTTTATTCACTCGTTTCATCTTGAACTCAGCTCAACCGAGCAGACGCTTTATTTTTGCACTTTAACCATTAAAACCAGTTACCTATAAGGCTCATTCTATTCACGAAAAGTAAAAGACTTAACGTAATTAGACAAAGAAATGTACCGCTTTTTGAAAACAAAGTCGGATTAGTTTTTCTAATTGAAATCATAGATTTTTATCTTGCTCAACTTCACACTTTTCGATTGCTAATTATACAAGCAAGCACTATTATCTCGCGCAAATACCCCCGCAACACAAGAATTCAGTTGGCACTCTGTAAAAGAGCGCTAAGGGTTTTTACGTCTTAAATTTTTTGGAGAGATACGCAAATGTCTGCTTCGTTTCCATTAGCGAAACTTACCTTTTTAATCGCTATATTGACTGCCGTGGGTCAAATGACCCAGACAATGTACGTGCCTTCAATCGGTCATATGGCGGGCGAGTTTTTGGTATCTGCGTCATCACTTCAAGCTGTGATGGCTTGTTACCTAATCCCGTATGGCTTGTCGCAATTTGCGTATGGCACACTATCGGACCGCTTGGGACGCAAACCGATCATCATCGTCGGGCTGCTTATCTACATCGCGGGTACACTGGTAGCATTATTTGCACATCAATTTGAATGGTTCTTGATTGGTAGCTTTATCCAAGGCTTAGGTATTGGCTGCGGCGGTGCGATGTCACGCACTCTGACTCGCGATTGCTTTGAAGGCTCTGATCTACACAGAGCAAACAGCTTAATTAGCATGTGTGTGATTTTCTCACCATTAATGGCACCAGTATTAGGCGGTTACCTAACAGAAGCTTTCGGATGGCGGTCGAGCTACTTGTTCTTAGCGCTATTTGCTATCGCGGTTGTGATCACCATGATGACAAGCATGATGGAGACGCTACCAAAAGAGAAGCGCAAATTCGAACCAGTAGCCAAAAGCTACAAACACGTTTTGTCTGACCGTCGCTTTCAAGGCTTTTTGATTTGCCTGGTTGCAACATTCGCTGGTGTGGGTGTATTCGAAGCGGCGGCTGGGGTATTGTTAGGTGGGGTATTAGAATTACCAGCAACAACGGTAAGTTTGCTGTTTATATTGCCGATCCCAGGTTACTTGGTGGGCGCAGGCTTATCTAGCTACATCGCAAGACGTCGCTCTGAGCGTCGTGCTTTAAATGTAGGCTTGGTCTCTATTTTTGTGGGCTCTGCTATTGTGCTCATCCCAGGCTTGTTTGGTTTAACCACGGCATTAACGCTGGTTGGAGGCGCAACCGTGTACTTTTTGGGTGCGGGTATTCTCTTCCCAGCAGCAACAACTGGAGCGATTGCGCCATTCCCATACCATGCAGGAACAGCAGGCGCGACATTGGGTGGCATGCAAAACTTGGGGGCAGGTGTAGCAACTTTGCTCGCGTCACTATTTCCAGCGCATAACCAGATGCCTTTGGGCATTATGATGATGGCAATGTCGGTAATTGCAATGCTTGGGTTAATGTGGGTGAATCGAGCACACAATCACTCAAACGAAGTACCGCAAGTTATCTGATCATTATCAGCTTACTTTCAAAATCCAAAGGGACACACTCAACAAGTGTGTCCCTTTTTTCATATCACACTATATCGATTTCCCGATGAGAATGATTTAACTTTCGAATTGATATTTGTTAAAAATAACAGCTGCTTACACAATGTGTTTTCAGCTTCCTTCAAATTGAGTAGCCAACTCGAAAATATTGAGGATTCTCACTTTTTCGGCATACCCCATAACAAAGAATGGACAACTGAAAACCACTAACAAAATGAAAGCCCAGCCCTCAGGATGAGGCCACTTGGGTGTACAATAAGGATAAAATCAGATGCGTTTCACTTTAACTACGTTGGCCGTCTCGGTCGCGCTTGTCGCCGGATGCAGCAATCAAGGAATCCCCAGCATGACTCAATACTCCCAAACACAGATCGTTGCTCAACAAACTCAAGCTCCGGTTGCGAAAAAAGTCCCTCACGCGATGACTATTCATGGCGATACCCGCGTTGATAACTACTACTGGATGCGTGACGACGAACGTAAAGACCCTGAAATTTTACAGCACCTAGAGAAAGAAAATCAGTACGCAGAAACCGTTCTAAAGCACACTGAAACATTTCAAGATACGCTATTTGAAGAAATTAAAGGGCGTATCGCAAAAGACGACAACTCAGTACCGGTTCGTAAAGGCAACTACTTCTACTCCAGTGAAGTGACCGGAGATAACGAGTACGAAGTCCATTTGCGAGCTAAAGACTTTGCAGGCAAAGACAAACAAATCATTTTAGATGTCAATGAACTAGCAAAAGAACATGAATTTTTCAGTATCGGCGGCCTATACGTTAGTCCGAATGAAAACTTATTGGCGTATGGCGAAGACACATTAAGCCGCCGCGTGTACACCCTTAAGATCAAAGACCTGACAACAGGCAATTACCTACAAGATGAAATCGAAGGGGCCTCAAGCGCTGTCGCATGGCAGAACGATAACAACGCCTTTTACTACATCAAAAAAGATCCACAGACCTTGCTGGGCTACCAAGTTTATCGTCATGTATTGGGCACACCACAAAGCAACGATGAGCTGATTTTTGAAGAAACCGACAGCACCTATTACACCTCACTAAGCAAAAGCAAAGATGGCGAAGATATTTATATCTGGCATTCGAGTACAGAAACCAGTGGGGTCTCTATCATTGATGCGAACAACCCTAAAGCAAAGGCGAAACCGTTCTATCCTCGTGAAGATGGCATTGAATACAGTATTTCTAAGCTAGGCGATTGGTATTACATTTATACTAACTATCAAGCCGTCAACTTCCGTTTGATGAAAGTTCATCAAAATGACATGCATGACCGCTCTAAATGGCAAGATGTGATTGCCGCAGACGACAACACTCAACTTGTCGACTTCGAGTTATTCGATGATCACATCGTCTATGAGCAGCGCTCTAACGGCCTAGCAAGCGTCACTGTACGTCAGCTTTCAACAGGAAAAGAATTCCCCCTCACATTTAATGACGATGCGTTTGCTGCCTATTTGACAGGTAACCTAGAGCTGGATAACGAAAAAGTTCGTATTTATTACAGCAGTTTAACCACTCCAGGAACCTACTACGATTTCGATCTAAAAACGGGCGGGTCAGAAATCATGAAGCAAACACCTGTACTTGGTGATTTTAATCCTGACAATTACCAATCAGAACGCATCATGGTCACAGCCCGTGACGGTAAAGAAGTACCCGTTTCTTTGGTGTATCGTAAAGACTTATTTAAGAAAGATGGTACGAATCCACTCTACCAATATGGTTATGGATCTTATGGCGCAACCATTGAGCCAACTTTCCGCTCGACACGTTTGAGTCTATTGGATCGCGGCTTTGTTTACGCCATTGCTCATATTCGTGGATCTGAAATGCTTGGCCGCCCTTGGTATGAAGACGGTAAAAAACTAACCAAGCAAAACACATTCAACGACTTTATTGATGTGACTAAAGGTTTGGTTGAACAAGGCTATGGCGCGAAAGATAAAGTCTTCGCTGTTGGTGGCTCTGCAGGAGGCCTCTTAATGGGGGCTATCATCAACCAAGCACCAGAACTGTATCGCGGTATCGGCGCTCATGTTCCGTTTGTGGACGTGGTAACCACTATGCTCGATGAATCAATTCCATTGACCACCAACGAGTATGATGAATGGGGTAACCCAAATAACAAAACATACTATGACTATATGTTGAGTTACTCGCCTTACGACAACATCAAGGCGCAAAACTACCCGAACATGTTGGTAACGACTGGCTTGCACGACTCTCAAGTACAGTACTTTGAACCAATGAAGTGGGTCGCCAAACTTCGTGAAATGAAGACAGACGATAACGTCTTGTTGTTCAAAACCGATATGGAAGCCGGACACGGCGGCGCATCTGGTCGATTTAAGCGCTTAAAAGAAGATGCGCTAGAGTATGCCTTCTTCCTCGATTTACTCGATAAAAAATAAGCGTATTAATAGAACTGCATCTCTTCTAACAACAAAAATGCCCGCAAGTTGCGGGCATTTTTTATAGACGCACTCTCTAAACAAGGAGTGGGGTTACCTAAGCACAGAACGACCAGCGTCTCTTATAGCCAAAGGAAAGCAGAAAGAAAAACGCCTACTCACAACGAGTAGGCGTTAACACAATAAATGTGTTTAGGCAGTAGAAACTGGCCTATTTATTAGAAGTAGTAACGAGCACCTAGAGTCCAGTAGTCGTTCTCTTCATTGTTGTAGTCGTTACCTAGGTCAAACTGGTAACCAGCGAAAGTAACGAATGCAGGAGTTACTGCGTACTCTGCTTGTAGCGCAGTTTCGCTTGAAACTGTCTTGTTGTCTTTGTCGTCTTCTACACCTTCGTAGTTAACGCTGAACGTCCAATTGTTGACTCCGTACGCTAGTAGGCCCTCAATCTGAGTAGTTTCTTCACGCATCTCGTAGAAGTATTCGTTCATGCCGTATACAACAGCTGCGTACAGACCAGAGCCATACTCACCGTAATTTACAGAAACAAGGTGTGATTCAGCAGTTTTAGTACCTAGACCAGAATTCTCAACATCACCGCCGCTGTATACGTAGCCTAGACCAAAGCCCGCAACAGAGCCGCTCAGTGCGATTTGACCACGTTGGTCATACTTGCTGCCTTTAGAAACGTATTCTGGAAGACCTGTGTTAGGGTTTTGTTGTAATGATAGGCCTCTATCATCATTTTCACCTTGCCAACCAAGACCTAGGTTGAAAGCAAAACCTTCGCCAAACTCAAAGCTTTTACGGTAGCTGATCATTTTTTCAGCACGACCAGTACCTAGATTGTTGTGATTGTCGTACAAAAAGTCGTTCGCGAACGCGATTGGTAGATCCGCAACGCCAGCGACATCGTAGTACGGAGACCACTGTGTACCTCCCACTAAACGGCCAAACTGCTGGTGGGTCGCGCCGATGTAGCCCAAACGAGTTGAAAACGACTGGCTACCACCATTTAGGTAGTTAAGTGCCCATTCGCCTTTAGCGTCGATAGTGATACCGTTGCCAATGTCTTTCTTGCCCGCAACATTGATACGTGGAGACACTTGGTGAACTTTTACTTCTTCTTCGAAATACTCACCCACGCCAACTGAAACGTGACCGCCGATCGATAAAGATGTACCATCGCTGTTGTAAACTTCTGCTGCGAAGGCCTGTGAACCACATGCTAGTGCCGCCACTGCAACGGCTAGAGTTTTCATTTTCATTGTTAACATCCGTATAGTTGTTTGTACCGGTTCGCTTAGAAACAGATTAAATCCGAATCAATCGCAACGAACACATAACAAAGTAGTAATGAAATAGAAATGAAACAAACACTTTCTTATGCAACCAGTGGTATCAGTGCTCACATTTTGAACTTAATCACAAAAAAATAGGGAACTTTTCATTCCCCATCATAAAATCTGTGGCTTTTTACGTGTCACATCTCCCAACGTGCGAGTGGCTTCTCAGTTTTGATACCGTTACTGCCCCAGCGGTCAATAACATCAATTTGCAGTATGCGGCTCGGTTTAATAAGCGATGTCAAGGTTTTCGACGGTCGTTTATCCGTCACTAACCATAGCGTTTTATCTTGTTCAAACTGAGCTTTTAAAGATAATTTGTCTTCTTCTGTCCACTCAAGTTCCGGCTTAAATTCGCGCCCAACCACAAACAATTGGTTGCCAGAGGCAAAGTCCTCTAATGACTCACTCATCAGTACCACTGAATCGATGCCTTTATCGAAGATCTCTGCCTGTTGTTGGTTGATCAGTTCACGCACATTGAGCATAAGAGCCTGTTGATTCGTTTGAATCGCCTTTTGGTGTTCAGGATATACACGTTGTAGATCCTCTCCAACAATGCCCGCCATTCGGATTAAGTTTGTAGGGTTCAGCCATGCGTACTTCGATGTTGACCCGTTTTCCAATGTCAGTACTGCAACTCCTTGAGCTCTAGGAGAAATGGCCTGCGATGCATCGATTTCAATCAAGTGAATGTTGCCCTGTCGAGCGTAAACATAAGTCGGGTCTTGTTTCCAAATCGCACCAAGAGTAATAGCAACCGTCGCGACTTGACCCGCTTGCTTAACTTGCTCTGTACCTTTATTTGCGAACCAGTTTTCAAGACGCTCAACGCCGTAACGCTTTGGAGGCAGATACTGAGTCTCTATCCCTGTACCTTTCATGAGTTGCTCAGACAACATGTACGTGACGGGAGTGCTGGTTAAAATGTCTTTGGCGCCTGCCAACGATGGAAGTGTCGTCGCTATAACCAAACCAAAAGTTATCGCTAATTTTTTTATCTTCATGTTCATTACTTTATAAAAAGGGTTACGCTTTTTGGATAATTCGGTAAACCGTTGCTATTAGGAAAAATGCCGCAGAAACAATGATGATGGATGCGCCTGATGGCACTGGTAGCTCAAGCTCCATCGGCAGTATGGTTCCTACTAAACACGCAATGGTTGCCAATAAAGAAGAAAGGAGAACAAAACTGCCCATGCGTTTAGTCAATAACCTAGCCGTTGCACCAGGAATCAGTAGCAATGCACCAACCAATACCGCGCCAATAATCTTTACCGCGGCGATGGTGACCAAGGTGATCATCATGACAAATAAGTAATCATAAAAGCTGGTATTAAAGCCGCGTACACGTGCAATATCCGGGCTGATACAAGTTAGCAAAATGCGGTTAAACGTTGGAATAAGAAGCAGTAATATGATCAAACAACTGATCGCTAAAATAAGGATATCGTTGTCCGTCACAGTCAAGATCGAGCCAAACAACACGTTCTCCAACATGTGAATGTTGATCTTGCGAGCAACGTACATTAACAGCGCAGCACCAACCGCTAACGCTAGTGCAAGAAAAACCCCAACCAGTGTGTCGTAAGGTACATTCGTACGATTACGAACAAAGTGAAGCAACAGCGCAAAAATCATACAAAAGCTAAACAATCCGATGATCGGATTCTCTGGCGGCTCACCGAGCAACACACCAATCGCGATTCCGGTAAGCGCAGCGTGCCCAACCGCTTCAGAGAAAAAAGCCAGTCGCTTGGCGATGACTAATGTACCAAGACCACCAAGTAATGGTCCTAATATCAGCGCTGCCACAATTGCATTCACCATGAAGGCATAAGAAAAGCTATCGCTTAACCACCCAGCTTCAACGCCGCTAACCGCTAACTCTCGCAACCAATCCATTATGCAGCCTCCACTTTTGCTGTGTAGTGCTTGAATAATGTTTCTATACGATCAGGACTTAACACATCTGAGTGGTGCCCTGACGCCACAATTTGACGATTTACGACATGGACCTGCGCGTCTAAACGGCGCACTGCGGTCACGTCATGGTGTACTGCCAGTACCGTTTTGCCTTCTCCAACGACTTCATGAATCAAACCTTCAAGGTACCGAACACCTTGCTCGTCCATCCCAGTTGTAGGTTCGTCTAAAACCAATAAATTGGGCTCATCCAGTAAAGCTTGCGCAAACAAAACACGCTGTTGCTCACCGCCAGAGAGTTGCCCCATACGACGGTCGCTACGCGTTGCCATACCCACGCGATCCAGCTGGGCCAGGGCATGTTGAGTTTGTTTCGTTTTACGTCGCCAAAATAGAGGGATACGAGTTTGGTTAAGCAGTACAAAATCCATCACGGTTAACGGGAGGCTTGCTTCAAACATCGCTTTTTGTGGCACATACCCTATCTTCCCCGATACAGCTGATGGTTCTGGCCAATTGAGCGCTATGTTTCCCGAAAATGGCGTGAGTCCAAGTACCGAACGAAGCAAAGAGGTTTTACCACCGCCGTTCGGTCCCATAATCACGTGACATTTCGCGTTCTCGAATTCGGCGCTGATGTTCTGCAAAATGATATTGTCGGCGTATTTTAGGCCCACGTTACTTAAGGAAACGGAAGGTCCAGTCATTACACCTTTTCCCCTGCTCGCTTACTCGCCACAAATTTCATGGCTTCGATTAGTGTTTCCACATTATCTCGCATCTCAACCTCGACTTTATCAGCCTCATACTCACCGTGAGTCATGTGAGAAAAGCGATAAAGCTGCACCCCAGTCGCCTCTTCGATGGTATCAACAAAGCGATTCGGCATATTGAGCTCATAAAACAGCACATCAATGCCCGATTCACGAATTTTCTCTATCGTTTCCTGTAGCTGACTTGCACTTGGTTCTACACCATGAGCAGGCTCAATGACAGCGGCAACGTCAACACCAAACTCCTGAAGGATATATCCGTAAGCATTGTGGGTTGTCGCCACCTTCATACCAGCCGTGTCCAACTCACCAAGAGACAACATTGCATCACGCTTCATCAGGCGAAATGTTTTTGCGTATTTACGGGCATTTTGGCGATAGAACGTAGCATTGTCTGGGTCCAATTGGCTTAGCTCACTCGCGATGGTGTAAACCTTTTGAATGGTTGTTGATAAACCGACAAAGGTGTGAGGGTTCACTGCTCCTTGACCAACAGACTGCCCCATAGCGGGCAATAAAGGCACTTCTTTGTTCGCTTCGATAACCACGAGATCATCACGCTGAGAAGCCTTGATCACTTTCAGTGCAAAATCGTCATGACCAATACCATTGATCACTATTACGTCCATTTCATTTAAGCGTTTAAGATCATTAGGTTGTGGTAAATAGTTGTGAGGATTAAAACCAGCATCAACCAAAGGAATGATGTCCGCCTTCTCACCCACAACGGCTTTAACATAGCTGTAATAAGGTTGTAGCGTAATACCAATACTGAGTTTTTCGGCAGCAAAGCCTGTAGAAGACACCGCCAATAACGCGGTGGCTGTAAGAATACGACGTAAAAGAGAGCGTTTGATCATAGTACTTATCAATTATGTTGTCTTAATGGGCGTGAGAGTGAGAGGAAGAGTCTGACACAACGATTTGTTTCCAACCGAAATCGTGGCGTTTTGCTAGCTCGCTTAGTCCCTCCACATTTAACGAACGGCTAGAATCATTAAACCAAATATCAGCTTGAGAACTGCGGCTATCCAACAGCATGGAAGCAGAGCCTTGGGCACTGGTCTTCACGCCAATGTAGACACCGTCATCAATTCGTTGCCACTGATGAGAACCTTTACGCTTCCAATTTTGGTCTTTCACGAATGGAGCAATCCAAAGCGCCTCCATATCAGAGATCTCAGGCCAAGTTCCGGTATCTAACTGCAAATCACGAATCTCTTCATGAGCGAGCTTAAGTTCAGCGATCAACCCCAACTCATTTTGATGTAAATCCGTGATTAACACTTGATGAGACTGCATGTCTGGCTTTTCAGTCGCGACCTGATGGTAGGGCATAAGTATGGCTGCTGAACTGAGAATTGCTGCGATTGTCAGTGCGACCCACTTTCCTTCTCGGTTACCATCATCAGGGCGAACTTTCTTTACACTCATTTCTCTTTCAGCTCAACGATATCCACTTCCACCGGGCTTTCATGTCCGGCATCAAATACCAAATAGAAATCTGTTTCAGGGTGAGTAAATTCTGCGATGGAACGCTTATCTGTTTTTTCTTTGGCGATCAGATTGTCGTCGTAATCGTACATTTCGACATCGTAGTCGACCGCTGTCGATCCATCCGAGTAGCCCGCTTCACAAATTACTTTATCTTGCGCCAAGTGACAGCTCATCAGAGGAAAATGTGCAGCAGCGTGAAAAGAAGCAAATCCAGAAAAAAGCAAAGCAGCTTTTAGAAGAGAAGTGTTATTCATGATGATTCCAAAATGGCCCAGCGATTGCTGAGCCTAATTCGATTAGTTAAGTTGAGTTTCAAACGTAAGGTGAACATTGGCACTCGCTTTATCCGCCAATGGATTATCTTTTAATTCACCTTTGTAGTTCGCTTTCATTAAGTAGCGCCCTGCGACCTCTGGCGTGAAGATCACTTTGCCATCTTTATCGCTCACCACATCGATTTGTTCTTGATGGTTTCGGTACATAGTACCTTCACGTGTAATCTCAGCAGTAACGCCCTCTTGTGGCTCTCCGTTAAAGAAAAACTGGAAAGTCACAGGCTCACCTTCAATGATGTCCGATGGATGCGTGATCGGTTTCATCTCCAGCATTTTGCCTTCAATCTCCAACGCTTTGTCCGTTGGCATACCAACCGTAATGTAGCTTTCTGCTCGGGTGTAACTTAGTTGAGTAACCACATCACGCGCTTGCTCGGGAAGCACATCACCACGCTCAGCTTTGCTTGCTCGCGCCCATTTCACCGTATCACGACGGCCCGCTTTGTATTGTGTGTAGTAGCTCGGCTGATTATTAATCGCAACTTTGTGCGTGCCTTCTTCTGTAAAAAAGAAATCAAACATAGAGCGACGCTTGCCACGAACAACAAAGTTAGGACGCTCAGAGCGGCCATCCGGCATCACCACAAATGCCTGATCACTACCCGCAGGCTTATCAAAAACAAACGTTCCGTGAGAGGCAGTAACATCAAATGTCAGCCAGTCACCGCCTTCTTTAGAAACCGTAAAGTGAGAGGGCAGAACCCAACGTGGATGTGCTTGCGCGGTGGTGGTTACAGCCAATCCCATTGCCATTACACTCGCCAATGCCACTGCTTTCATTTTGGTTTTCATTGTTGTGTCCTTTAATCACTTAACTTGATAATTGACGGTGATGACACCCGTCTCTTGTGTTGGTTTAAGCTCATAGCGCACGTCACTGTCCGCTAGCGTTATTTTTTGACGTAAGTAGTTTCGCCCACCGTGTTCACGAACGACCTCGACGTACAACGTGTAATTTCCTTGTTCCAAACGCTTCCCTGAGTCATCGGTTCCATCCCAGACAAAGCGGTATTGACCAGCAGGACGTGTTGCAGAAGTCACCGCATCAACAAGTTCACGATCATAACGACCCGCTTTTCTCCACCAGCTGCGTAGATCTTTTAACCATTCGTCTTTCCCTACCCATAACTGAATGGTTTTAACCGGTTTACGCTGATCGTTTTCAACCCAAACCGCCACATAAGGGCGTGCATACATTGAGGTATCTATCTTTGGAAGTTCGAGTTCGAAGTCGACCTTCGCGTTATCTGGTATAGGCGCCGCGGAAAGAGAGAAAGGAGCAAAAGCCGCGATCAAAGCGGCTTTACAAAAGTGATTACGGCGGAAAAATCTTCCTGTGTTCAACATAAGTGTTCTCTAAAAAAGCTGTTATGGAACAGCAACAAAATAAATTACGAGCGACAGTAACGTACCAAAGCTCATCCATTGCATTGACGTTCTGAGCGTCTTCTTCTTAGGCAGTAATAAGCACACGCCTGTAAGAACAAAAAACACCATCAAAAGCGCAGTGACGTCGATAAACCACTTCCAAATCCCACCACTGTTGCGTCCTTTATGTAGATCGTTCAGCAGCGCAACAATACCGTAGTGCGTCGTTTCGACGTCTGCTGCACCAGTAGTCATATCAATAAAGACCGTAGCGTTATAACCCGGGCCTTTAAAATCCATAGAAAGCTCTCCGAGTAACAACTCACCTTGCTCAACTTCGGTATACACATCTAGTGCGGAGGGAGTGCCGCGAAGCTCGGTTTCTTTAGTCAAGAAAGCCACCAGCCCTTCACGATTAGGTTGAAAGGTATCTGAATGTGAGAATAGAACTGAGTGCGGAACCGTCAGAGTATGTTGTTGAATGATAGGTTCACTGCGTTCAAACAATTCGGGGCGATTGAGGGTAATACCAGTTACTGCAAAAAACAGCGTAACTAAGAGAAGAGCCATCGAAATATAGATATGTAGGCGGCGAGCCCAAGTTTGAACACCTTTGCTTTTAAGCAACATAGAAACAATCATCACCAATAAATGTGGGGCATAATTTAGGTGATAATCATTCGTATTGGCATTTAATTTACATTGTTTACTTTTTCAATTCAGCTTGGCTTGCAAATGTTTTAGCTATTTGGGCCAATGCGAGTTACCGATTGCCTACCCTCTAGATAATAACCCTATCAATTTTAATGACTCAAAATTTAATGATATTTCCAATACTAAAAAGTGGGATAGACTCCACCAAAATGCGCCTTTATGTATATTTAATGAAAAGCTTTAAAGCTATCCATAAACTAGATAAAAAAGGTAAGCTAAGAAGTTAGTGTAGGGTTAGATAGAGAAGATTTTCTGATGCTAGCCAAACGTTATGGTGTAGTTCAGAAGGAAAAATATGAACAAGAATGTTGGAATAATTCTCTTATCACTTTTCTCAAGTGTCACTTTCGCAAGTGAAAAGTTTGAAGCCAGTTTGTTTAACAACGTAAGCCAATCTATCGATAATTATGGTGCTAAGATAAAGCTGTGCGAATCTATGGCAGACCAGAATACACCTGACAAACAAACCCTAGAGTATTCAAAGAAGCATATAGAAGCATTAACTCCTGTTCTGCCGTTTTTAAGCGAGAAAGCTTTTGAGGCTTGTGTATTAAAAGAGAAGCAAGAGCTAGCATATTATCTATTAATAGCAAAAAATAACGCTTCAAGAACCTCAACATTAAAGCTTGTAGAGTCGACTGAAAGCCTAACTTTTCATATCGAACCTACATCGAGAGAAAAGTTTGAAACACTGAGCAAAGTACATCAAGAATATATAGAGAAAAGCCCCTTTTTCTCCCGACCATTTGATGCGTTAGCCTTTTATGAAAAACTCATGCAGTAAATAGCCTTTATGACTTTAGACAAAAAATACCCGAGACTGAGCTCGGGTATTTAATAAAAATGTTCGCTATGAGTTCTGCGTCGATTCTACTTTGCGTAGCTGAGATAGATACTTAACCCAACTTTTTGCCTGATTCGATGGCTTAATCTCATTCGCTCTTTTGGCATTAGCGAGCGCATCGTCAAACCGCTTAAGTTTGTAGTAAGCGCGAGTTTTGATAAGTGCAACATCCGCTTTACGACCTCTGACATTATCGAGCGCGGCAATGGCATCTTTATAATGGCCTTCTTGCACCAGCAGTTGAGAATAGTTCCAGTAATACTGCCTATCTAGCTGAGCTGCAATACGCCAGCTATCAATAGACTCTTCCCACTCTTTTGCCATTTGCCAATACGTTGCTTGCTGAGCTTTTAGCTTACTATTCGAGTTTACATCCTCTAGCTCGTTCATCACCAATGCAGCTCTCTCAGGAATACCTCGTTTCGCGTACAATTGTGCCAGCAGCTTTAAGTCATCTTGGCTAAGTTGTAACCCTTTCAGTTTTGCCAACGCCAAAGAGTCTAGGGCACGTTTGTTGTCATCAACCCGTAGGTATAGAGCAACAAGCTGACGCCACCATTCAATTCGTTCAGGTTCAATCACGATTAAGCGTTTGATGGTCGAGATTGCCGGCTTCCACTTTTTCAGTTCTAGCTCAGCAGAAAGCTTTATCGACAATGCGCCAAGCTTGTCTGGCTGACCAAATTTCTCATAACGAGCCATTGCTGAAAGCACTTTTTGCCACTGACTCAGTTGATAATGAGATTGGGAAATACGCAGCCATAGCTCATGCGCTTTTTGACCTTTAGGAATGTTTTGGCTCAAGGCATAGTAATGAGGTAACGCCTTAGAAAAACGTTGCTCGTTCAGCAGTATATCAGCCAACATTTTTCGGGTTTGCCATGCTTGCTCATCTTGTAGCAAACCACTATTGACTGCCAACTCAAGTTGCTTAATCGCCGCTTGAGTTTGCTCATTCTGCCAGTAAAAAATACCCAACATTCGAGCGACATAAGCTTGATCATATCCACGAGAAAGCTCCATAGCTTCAAGAGATGAAATCGCTTCTTTCAGTTTCTCTTCTTGAGCCAAATTATGTGCTCGTTGAACTCTCGCTGCGGTGTATTGGCTTAACTCACTGGCAATGGTTGAGAGTGCACTCAGGCTTAATACCGTACCGATTAAGAATTTTTTCATCATTTGGCTAACTTGAACTCCACTTTAGCGGTTTGTCCGAACTGCTCAATTGACACACCATCCTCAACTTTTGGCTGATACTTCCATTTTTTAAGCGCACGGATTGCTTCCCTTTCAAACATGCGCTCGGGCTCAGCCTCGATCACTTCAATATCTTTTGGTCGTCCAGTTGCATCGATCGTGAAACGCATAATGACATAACCTTCCACTCTACGTTTCAGCGCCTTACTTGGATAGCGAGGATCAACACGATACAACGGCAGTGCTTGCTGGTTGCCCATTGTTCCCTTCAAGTTTGGTGCACTAATCGCGATGCCTTCAAGGGCAGTGTTTAAACCTAAAGCACTGACTGGCGTCATCTGACTCATTGGTTCCATTTGAGTGTCAGCTTGAGACAGATCCATTGGCTCCGGCGCTTGAGGTGGTTCTGGTTGCTCCGGCACTGAACGTTGACGACGCTGCACGTCTGCTTCATTCTCTACCATCACCATATCAAAACGAACGGCTTCTGAAGCTTCTGGCGCACGCTGGTTGCCTTTATCAACCATCCACGCCATAAAGCTAAACAAGCTCACAGAAATTAACAGTGATGCTGGTAGTGCAAGTAACAGCCTGCCCATTAAGGTTTCTCCGCCGCCAATGCAATGTTCTTCACACCTGCCGCCTTTGCAGCGTCCATCACTTTCACGACAGTGCCATTGTAAGCATGCTCGTCAGCTTGGATAACTAACGAAGCATCAGGCTGATCAAGTAACAGGTGCTCAATAGAGGCCTCAACACGCTCAATATCAACCACTCGTTTGTCGATGTACACATCATTCGCTGCCGTTACTGCGATAAAAATGCCCGCGTCTTTTTGGCTTACTACATTAGAAGCCTGAGGGCGATTCACTTCTACACCGGATTCACGTACAAACGAACTGGTCACAATGAAGAAGATCAACATGATGAAGACGATATCAAGCATCGAGGTTAAATCGACTTGAGCTTCATCTTGTTGGTTAGGTCTGCGTCCGAGTCTCACTTTTGACTCCTTAAAGATTGTTCTAACTGGATAGCTTTTCGTTCACACACTTTGCTAAGGCGAGCATGAATAAACATGCCCGCAAGCGCTGCTACCATACCTGCCATGGTTGGCAGCGTAGCAAGTGAGATACCAGAAGCCATCAATTTCGGATTGCTGCTGCCTTGCGATGCCATTACGTCAAACACCGTAATCATGCCTGTCACCGTCCCTAACAACCCTAGCATTGGGCAAACCGCCACAAGTAGCTTAATAGTCGATAGGTTTTGGCGCAGTTCGATTTGCGCTTTTGCAATCCATCCTTCACGGATTTGATGCGCGTACCAAGAGTGGTGCTCTGATCTTGCTTGCCACTGCTCACAAAGCTGTTTTTTTACCCCAGGGAAAACCGTTGTGAGATAAATAACTCGCTCCATAACCAACAGCCAGCACACCGCCACGACGGCGGCCAGCCACCATAGGATTTGACCACCTTGCTGCATAAAGCTCATCAAGGTTGTGGCCCAATCCTCACTGATCAAACCCAATGTGCTGAGTAGGATCTGCTCCATTACGCTGCGTTCTCCGCTAAGGTGTTAGAGTGACTTTTGTTACTCGGCATATCACGCTCAGCTTGTTCTGCAACTAAACCGATGCCTTGTTTTTCTAAGATACTGCGAATATTTTCTGCTTGAGAGCTCAATACGTTGTGCGCTAATAGCAAAGGCATGGCTGAAACAAGGCCAAGTACGGTAGTCACAAGTGCCATTGAAATACCACCCGCCATTACTTTCGGATCACCATTACCAAATTGAGTGATGACTTGGAAGGTTTCGATCATACCCGTTACCGTGCCTAGTAGGCCAAGCATAGGAGCTAGAGCAGCAAGAAGCTTAAGCATCGACAACCCTTTTTCTAGGTGGGTTTGCTCATCAACAACAGCTTCCAAAAGACGTAGTTCTAACGCTTCTACGCTGCGATGCTTGTCTTTCTGGTATACCGCAAGCACGCGACCCAAAGGGTTGTTTCCTGGCTGCGCTGGGGTTTTCAGTTGCTTCATGATTTTCTGGCGCGAAATCATCAGAGATGCACCACGTACGAGCGCAATCAATAGGCCGATAGCCAATAAACCAAGGATGATTTTGCCGACAACGCCACCCGCATTTAGGCGATCAGCCAAAGTCGGTGAGTTTGCGAGCTGCTCAAGAAGAATGCCACGTGACGGATCTATGACAAGCGCATCAATGTCAAAAGAGGAAATAGTATTCGCTGTTGGACCGCTTTCAGGCTGACGAAGATAGTTTACCGCATCTCCGCGTTGACCATTCCACTTAACGTAGCCAGTGTCATCCAGCAGCGCCATAGAACCAAGACGAACACCACTAACCGTTTGTTCACGACCCTCGCCATTTAGCAGTGTGAAAGAGACGTTTGCCATTTCACCGCTTGCTTTGATTTGTTCTTCCATGCTGCGCCACATCGCCTGAAGTTGGGTCAACGTTGGCAGTGATTTAGCCGCAACAATAGCATCGATATCTTTCTGATATGAGTTTGCATCTACACCGGTTACTGAGCTTTTTAGCTCAGACTCTAGCTCTTTTGCGTTCTGGCGAACGACGCCAAATAACTCACCTAGGCTCCCGGTTTCTAGACGCAACTTTTCTTCTAGCTGTGCCAGTTCTGCTTCATTTTCACCGAAGGTAACACTTAATGAGTCCGCCTCTGCTTGAAGAGCAGCACGCTCTGCCACCAATTTATTCTTTATAGCCTGTAGGTCTTGCTCTGTTTGCTTAAAACCTGATTCACGCGCGACATTGTGCGATTGCTGTTGACGATTTTCTTGCTGCGCCTTTTGTAACAACGCATCACTAGCAAAAGTTGTATAAGGCATTAATGCGGCTGTCGAGATTAATGCAACCGATAACCATTTTTTCATCATTTATTTGCCCTCCGCAGCGGTTAACGACACTGGCAGAGTTAACATACTCGGCGCGATCTGTTTATTCGCCATAGCGAACGCTTTGTCTAGCTCTGATTTTTGCTCAGAACCCACTTGTTGCCATGCTTGTTGTTGCTGTGACCAGCTCCAAAATGTGTCACCAGATAAGCTACGCGCTACCAAAGACAAACGGCCTAAATAGAGAATGTCCGCCTCCACAGCTTCATTGTCACCCAGGTTAATCTTGCCTTGGTAAACGCCAAGCTTGGTGCCGTAATCCATTTCAATTTGGTACGCTTCTAAAATACGACGAAACTTCTCTGCATCCGCAACGTCTGCACGCGTCATCATGGAATCCAGCTTTGCAATTCGCTCCTCACGTTGCGCTTTGCGTATAGGCTTGTCGTTAGCGACGAGCACTTTTAAGCCCTCAAGCATGTGATACATTAAAGGCACGACACCTTGACGAGTTTGAGCAATCTGTTCAATTTGCTCGTTCAAGCTATCAACTTCTTGATTTTGGCTCTCAACAAGGCTTGCAAGATGATCGCGATAAATCTTCAAGTTACCGACTTCTTCTTGCAGCTGCTCAATTTCAGCTTCTAGAGTAAGTGATTTTTCTGCGCTTGCATCAATACGTTTTTGGCTTACCGCCGACGACTGGTTTGTTTTACTCTGCACAGCTTGTGCATCGTTTAAGTTCGCCGCGTGAGCGGGAATCAAAACCGATGATATCAACAGAGCGATACTTGATTTCATTAGATTCATACGAGTTATATTTCTGTGTTCCAAAAACGACCAAAGGGGAAGACTACCCTTCCCCTTTAATAATCAAATTGTTATCAGTACTTGAACTGGATTGTTGCCATGTAGTTGCGGCTTTCTCCAACCACAACCCCACTCGCACCTTTTTGCTCGCCATTCGTGCTACCACCACCTGCGAAGTAGTCGGTATCGAATAAATTCTCGACATTGAATCGAGCAATGATATCCAAGTTTTCATCGTACTTATGTTTGTATGACACGCCCATATCAACGCGAGCGTAGCCATCTTTCTTGAAGGTGTTCTTTGCATCACCGTAGCGATCACCTTCATAAATCAAACCAAGGTTTAAGTTAGTGTTGTCTTGAACCTTGTAGCTAGACCATAGACTTGCCGAGAACTCTGGCACGTCTACAGGGCGGTTACCTTCATATCTTTCTGCCTTCTTAAGCTCTGCATCCAAATACATTGCAGAAGCGGTTAGCGACAACTCTGGGGTCACAAAACCTTGAGCCATTAACTCAGCGCCTTTGTGAACTTGCTCACCACCTTGCGTTTTCTTGTGTAGGAGATTGCCGCCCGCGTCTTTGCCGCTTTCAACATCCAGCGAGATGTTCTCTAACGTGATATCAAACACAGCACCAGATACAAATAAACGCTGATCAAACAGTTCCCACTTCGTACCGATTTCATAAGAGATACCACGCTCAGCGTCGAGTTTCTCACCTTCATTGATGTAGGTACGACTACCGTTGCTGACTTCACCTTGAGGCATGAAGCTTTCAGAATACTGAACGTAAACCGAGCCATTCGTCGATGGGTGGAAAATGACACCAAATTTTGGAGAAACCTGGTTTTCGGTCAGTTCATCATCACGCTTTTCGTCATAACGAACACCTGCAAGCACTTGCCAGTAATCATTAATCGTCATCATATTTTGCGCGTAGATACCCCAAGTATCGTACTCAGCAGTTGGTGATTTCTTCGAACTACGATAGCTAGGCTTAGGCACCGTTTCTCCTGGCGCAATACTCGCCTCATTATGAAATGCCATAAAGCGATCATAACTGTAATCTAAGTAGTTAGCGCCCACTAACAACGTATTTTCCGTACCGAACAAAGTAAAGTCCGTCGTCACATCTATATATGCAGTATCAAATACCCAATTATCGGAGCGATCGTTGCCTCGATGCTTAATCGTATTTAACTCTTCATACTGATCAAACTTAGGGTAAGACTCTACATCAAAACGCTTAAAGTCTTGGCGGTTGTAACCTGCTTTTACGTTCACGTTATCCGTGACTTGCGCATTAATATCGACACCGTAGTTTTCTACTTCGTTATCAATTTCAGACCACTGCGCATCCCAAATGTACTTATCACCGCGAACCGCTTTGCCATCAACAATGTATGCGCCAGAGTCCACGCTACCATCGTCTTTCGTGCGATCGTAATGAGCCGATACCATAAAGTTGTTTGTGATATCGTACTCAACCACTAGGCCAGCTACCGTACGATCTGTTTTAGGCTCAGTGCCATCACCGTACCTGCGCCAAGAGCCGTAGCTTTCTTTGGCAAAAATTGCGCGCGCTCGCAGTGTCTCTGCATCATTTAGCGCGCCGCTCACATCAAGCACAGTGCGTGAGTGATCATTCGAACCTAGATCTTGGCTCAAACTTGCTTGTGTTTGAGTTGTTGGTTTTTTCGAAACCATGTTTACCAAGCCACCCGGCTCAGATTTACCGTATAGCAGACCTGATGGACCTTTAAGCACTTCAACACGCTCTAAAAGCTCAATTGGCTGACGGTAGTGTGACCAGTGTTGACGGCCATCACGAAGAAAACCGTCTGAACTGCTAAGTTCAAAACCACGTAGAGAGAAACGTTCGCGGTTACGGCTTGTACCACCCGCGCTAACACTTGCATCGTTACGTAGCACTTCACCAAGTGTACTTGCACGCTGCTCATCAATTACCGTTTCATCGATAACCGCTACTTGTCCCGGCGTTTCCAGCTGCGTCATTTCCATGCGCATTGCTGTACTGTTTGTATCCGCCTTGTAGCCGAACTCTCGACCTTCTACAATTACATGTTCGTCTGTTTGAACTTCCGCCACTGCAGGTGTTGCTAACACTGCACCGATCACTAACGCCAAATGGCTCTTAGTAAACATATCCTTTCACTCCGATTATTATTTTTCGGGTCACATACTTGTTGAATGCGATTCCCTCTTAATTATTTCGCGGGTGAATATAAGTGATAAGTATTACCATTTGCATTAAATTTACATTCTTTGCATTTGCAAACTTTTGTAAAGTACTCTCTGATGATGCGCCATGATAATGTGATGTTAATCACAAAATTACGACTTAATCATACTTATTGCTTGAACACTAAAGTAACCCTCAGACCACCTTGCTCACGGTTTTTCGCCGTAACTGCTCCACCCATAATACGCATGGATTCTTTGACAATCGCAAGACCTAAACCGTAGCCACCAAGCTTTTTATCTCTAGAAGCATCTAAGCGTGTAAACGGATCAAAAATATCGACCAGCTTGTTATCTGGAATACCAGGCCCATCATCAGATACTGACATGATGGTGAACTGCTGCCCTTCTTTGACATAATTTTCCAGAGAAACTTCTATCTGAGATGCTGGTCCTGAATATTTAATGGCATTACCAATAAGATTGTTCAAACAACGAATGACCAGCGTTTCTTCACAAATGGCTTTAGCACATACAGCTTCTGAGCGGAAAGACAACGTCTGTTCTGACTTCAAATCTATTTTGCAACGTTCTACTTGCGGGGAGAGCAAAACTTCTAAATCACAGCGTTTCGTGGCTTTGTCGAAGCGCGCATTTTCCAAGCGACTGAACTCCAATATATCGCTGATCAAATGGTTTAGCTCTTTTGCTTCATCTTCTAGCCTTGTCACTAGGCTTTGCTCACTTTCTCCAACACGCTTTCGCAAAAGATGCAGAACCAAGTTCTGCCTCGCTAACGGCGTTCTCAATTCGTGAGAGACATCTCTTATAAGCAGTCGCTGCTTTTCAGCGAGAGAATGAATCTGTTGCGTCATGTGATCGAAGTCTTGCGCTAACTCGTTAAACTCACGCGTGCTCGACTTCAGCTCTTTCACGACACTGACATTAAAATCGCCATTAGATAGCTTTTTGCTTGCTTCTCTCAATCGATCCAATGGTTGCTGTAAGTTACGTGCCATTAGCAGCGAAAAGAGCGCCAAAATAACCACTGCAATCACGACTTTGAGAATAGAGAAATACAGAATGAAGTCATTTGCAGGGTGCAGTCGATGTGGCAATTGAATCACTAAAGTATTGCCATGAACTAAAGGAATATTGATGATGGGGCGATTCACTTTCCCCTCAAGTTGATCATCAATGCTTCTCTTAAATTGAAGTTTGAACTCGAAGTGCGGATGCATCAGACGGTGCGTAACTGGTTGCTGATGTTCATTCAACACAAATAAATAAAAGTTTTGCGCATTTGCCCAGTCAGCAAGTTCGTCCATGTCTCCGTGCTCAATCAATACATTGGCTTGATGTGCAAGGTCTAGCATTTCTTCTCGCACACTATCGGGCACTTTCAACATGGCTTTCACCAGAGCTTGTTCCGCTAAGGATTGCACGACCAAAATACTAATGACAATTGCGGTCATGCAACTAAATAACTTGAACGCTAAGCTATCTTTACGTTTTGCAATAAAAGGTGGACACCGGAGCTTCATTAACGGTTTACAGCCTCTAAATAACTGTAACCTTTGCCACGGAAGGTTTTGATATGTTGCTTGGAAAGCCCCGCCTCAACTAACTTGCGACGTATGTTACTGATGTGCATATCAAGGTTGCGATCAAAAGGACTCAGCTCTTTCTTTAACACTTCGGTTTGAAGCTCTGCTTTTGAAATCACGACTCCTTGGTTTTTTACCAAGTAGCTCAATAGTTCAGCTTCCGTACTTGTGAGGGGTAAGCTATTAAGCTGGTCGCTGATCGTTTGAACGGTACTACACATCGTCTGACGTTGACGTTCCAAGCCAACACGACGAAGAATCGCTTTGATGCGCATTAGAAGCTCAGCGACATTAAAGGGCTTTCCGATATACTGATCGGCCCCCGCTTGGTAACCATCAAGCATCGAGTTTTCATCGTTGAGAGCGGTAAGCATTAGAATAGGTGTCGCGAAGCGCTGACAGATCCTACGAGCAACTTGCATGCCGTTAAGGTTTGGTAACATGACATCAAGCAATACAAGATCTACAGGCGTTTTTTCCATATATTGCAGCGCACTTTCACCGCAATGCACAGAAGAGACGATGTAGCCCTCCTCTTGCAAAACCGCTTCTAACAGCTCACACAAAGGAACGTCATCATCGACTATCAAAACTCGTGACATTACCACTCACCATTCAAATAAAAATGGTTCGCATTTTATTACTCATTTACTAATTAAACAACTACACACTCTAAGGCTTTAAGTCCACAGGACTCAGTCCAAGAAGCAGCAACGTGCCATTAGAGTTTAATGTTCACTTTTACTAAAGGTTCCTAACAATCTGCACCTAGATATATCTTCATAGAAAAAACGAGTACAATCTGGCAACCGCAAAGCAAAAGATAAAGCGAATGGAAACGTTATTAATTGGTCACCGTGGCGTGGCAGGTTCATACCCTGAGAATACAAAAATAAGCATTCAGGCAGCCATTGACCTGGGGTTGAAGTGGGTGGAAGTGGATATACAGCCTACCAAAGATAATGTTTTAGTGGTTTGCCATGATCATACCGTCAATCGATGCAGCAATGGACAAGGCCGTGTTGATGAGCTCACCCTGGAAGAGTTAAAAGCATTAGATTTCGGTAGTTGGTTTAGCACAGACTTTTCAGGCGAGAAGATCGTGACACTAGATGAACTGCTCACTTTAGCTACTGAGAATAAGCTTAACTTGAATATCGAAGTTAAAGTAGACAACCATCCAGCGGAAGAAGTGGCGCAGACTCTCGCCAATGCGTTAGCAAAAAGTCCAATGCCGCAAGAGAATGTACTCCTATCGAGCTTTAGTCATGACGTCATTAGAGCGATGCACAAATACTGCAGTAGCTACCGATTGGGTGTGTTAAGTGAATTCTTTACGAGAAAAGATAAACGCCTTTTGGAAGAAGTTAGTGCCTATAGCTGCAACCTAAACATTAACTGGGTTCGTACTCGCCAGATAAACAAACTCCAACAAGCCGGTTACAAAGTGATGTGCTATACGGTGAACAATCCAAATAAACTGAAATACCTGCCTCAGTTAGACGGTATTTTTAGTGATCATCCACAGCGCTTTATGCCATAGCCTATAAGAGCCAGAACATTAAAGGGGACCTTTTATTACCACTCAATCTGAATTGGTGTCCCCATCTCGACAAGCTGGATAAATTCATCCATCTCCTCGTTGGTAATCGCAATACACCCATTAGTCCAATCAAAACTTTGGATGTAAATCGGCAACTGACTCTCACCGTTTTTTAAGCCATGAATTTTGATGTTCCCTCCAGGGGACACCCCTCGGCGCTTCGCTTCCAACGTATCAATCGCATCAGGGTAACTGATATGCACAGAACGATAAAAAGCAGAGTCCTCTATAACATAATCTAGAGTGTACTCGCCCTCTGGCGTGCGATTGTCTCCCTCTTCTTGTTTATGTCCTTGAGGGTTCGCTCCTAAAGCAATTCGGTATTCTTTTAGCACTGCTCCTTGTTCCATCAAATACATTCGACGCTTAGACTTGTCGACTTTAACAAGGTCAACAGCTGCGTGAGTGCCCGAAGCAAACACACAACACAAGAACATAGAGAACCATTTTACTGACATTGTCGTAACGCCTAAGCTAATAAAGTGAACAAGAAAAGAGCGATAATGCTAGTCAGTTAATGCTCGTAAAGCAAACAGTATCTAATGCGGAACCGTAAGATAGCACTCGCTGAAAGGCGTACTTCTTGTTGTTGTTTGATACAACAAAAGTCAAAGAGAAGATTTCTCTATTCATTGCGGCTAAGTTGCATTACTTTATAAGCATATTTATTTATAAAGTCCGCACTTTTTGAGAGGGAACCATGATTAACATTGCTTTTTTTAGTGCAAAATCCTACGACGAAGCCTCTTTTAATAAAATTAAAAATAACCGCGATTTTGAATTTCACTATCACGACTTCCGACTAACCGAAAAAACAGCCAAGATGGCGCACGGCAGTGATGTCGTATGTGCGTTTGTTAATGATGATCTTTCAGCTCCTGTCCTTAAACAGCTTTCTCTGGGCGGGACCAAGCTTATTGCTATGCGCTGCGCGGGATATGATAAAGTTGATCAACAAGCAGCCAAAGAACTAGGCTTACAAGTGGTTCGAGTTCCTGCTTACTCACCAGAAGCAGTGGCAGAGCACACGGTTGGTTTAATGATGTGCCTAAACCGCCGTCTTCACAAGGCCTACCAACGCACACGTGACGCCAACTTCTCGCTAGAGGGTCTTGTTGGCTTTAACTTTTACGGAAAAACTGTTGGTGTTATTGGTACGGGTAAGATTGGTATCGCGACGATGCGTATCTTCAAAGGGCTTGGCATGGAACTGCTTTGCTACGACCCCTACGAAAATCCATTAGCACTAGAAATAGGAGCCCGTTACTGTTCGCTTGAAGAAATCTACGCTAATGCGGATATTATCTCTCTCCATTGTCCAATGAGTGAAGAAAACTATCACTTATTGAACGAAAAAGCCTTCGCGCAAATGAAAGATGGTGTAATGATCATTAACACCAGTCGAGGCGAGTTGCTAGATTCACTAGCGGCGATAGAAGCGTTGAAACAAGGTAAGATTGGTGCGCTTGGCCTAGACGTGTATGACAATGAAAAAGACTTATTCTTCCAAGATAAATCTAACGATGTCATTGTCGATGATGTTTTCCGCCGTTTATCGGCTTGTCATAACGTGCTGTTTACTGGCCATCAAGCATTCTTGACTCACGAAGCACTTAATAACATTGCCTCTGTGACGCTTGATAACGTCGAAGCCTTCTTCGATGGTAACGTATCGGGCAATGAACTGATTAACTAAAGCCAGACAATCGAGAAGTATAGTAGAGCGTGTGATCTCAGCTATGCTATACTTCTCGACTATTTAAAATTTGAGCCAAATTACCATGAGCATAAAAACTGATATTCAAAAGCTGCACAACCGTTTAGATACATGCCAACGTAAACTTGATGCGGCACGTTCTCGTGGTGATCACGAAATGATTACAAAGTTCACGGATGAAGTAGAACAGCTTACCAAAAAGCTTAACCAGTTAAAGCACAAGCAAAACTATGAGCTGAACAAAGAACGTAAAAGCTTACTTGATATGCCTTTCTCTCGTGAAATCACCAAAGCAGAACAAGCGGACATCGGCAAACTGAAAAAACGCGTACGCGGCTTAGTAATCGTTCACCCATTAACAAAAGTTGGTAAAGAACTTCGCCTTGATGTGATGACAGGCTTTGCGCCAAAAGAGTTTTAAAACTCGCATTAACATTTATGGAGCCCAAGCATTTGCTTGGGCTTTTTATTTTGTACTGCTTCATTAAATTTCATCGAAATATCAACCCATAAGCTCTTAAAAAGGCCAGCGACAAAAGCCACTGACCAAATTCAAAATGCCAGTCTGCATTACTCGCCTACGACAGTTGCTGCAACTTGTGCTCCACAACGGGGTCATTCGGAACTAACTGCTGAGCCACTTCCAAAAGTTGTACTGCATCTTGCGGATTGTCATGCTCATGCTTCATCGCAATATCAACAAGTGGCTGAATATCGATTTGCGCTTGATGCTCCTTCACATGTTCTTTCTTTTCTTCAATTAACACATTATGAGCGGTACTCAGTAAGTTCAAACGATGCTGTGAACTCGCATTCGCCTTGTTAAGGCACTGATAGTAATCTTCTTTTAATCGCAGCGTTTTAGTCTGATGACGAAACTGCGCTATATCTATCTTCTGATAACGTATAAAGTCTACAGCCACTTGCTTATAAAAACCGAATTTATTCAAATACGTCGCGTGGGTACCATGTCCCATCCCGAAGACTCTTAAGTGAGTGAGCTCTGGGTAGCGTTTGGCGTGAAGGCGGTCGATTTCATTAGTTGGATCATAAATGATGTAGCCTTTTGCATCGCCAAGGTCAAGGTCGTGATACTTTCCTTCCCAATCAAATTGTTGGGCTAGTTCAGTACTTGGCCTATCATCCCATGGCACCAAAACTCTGTTTTTTGTGCTGACCGGGTGAAACATCAATACTTGATCCAACTTTAATAGATTGGAAAAGGCACCAATAGCAAAACCACCGCGGCTAAGCCCATAACCTAAACGACATTCAAAAGGCTCAAGTAAAGTTGATAGCTGCTCTAGAAAGAAAATCAAATTACGGCTGCGAAACCAGTTACTTTTCCCAAGATGCTGAAATGAAATAATATTTACTTTTTGTTTCTGGGCTAAGCGATAGCCCCAAGGCGCAAAGTCTGAGTGTAAGTCCTGTACTTGTAGATTCGTACCAGCAGGGGAAAAGGTGAACAACAACGGTTTATTGCGGTCGACAAACTCATACTTAACAAATACATCATCAAGTAAGTCCTCCCCGGACATCGGTAGCCTGGTTTGCTGTTCTTCACGAGAAAGAGCCAGCCATTCATCCAACCAGTACAGTAACTTCATTAATCCTCCATTTAAATTGCGCCTAGCAATTGTGTTAAAAATCTAGTTTTTAGTGTGTGATCATCTCCCCCTGGTTACAGGGGACTCTGATATCAGTCCTCTTTTAAAACAAAGCGTGAATTTGCTTATTAAATTGGTCAATATCTAAGGTTTGATGGCGAACAAACTCCTGCGCCACCAGATTAAAAAATTCTAATTTATCTAATTGTGTGGATTGAGTGCCGTGTCCCATACCGACGACTTTTAAATGGGTAAGCTCTGGATAACGTTCAGCATGAAGACGATCAATGCGATTGGATGGGTCATAAATAATATAACCTTTGGCATTGCCCAAATCTCGATCATGGTAGCCGCTTTCCCAAGCAAACTGCTGAGCAAGCTCAGTACTCGGCCGATCATCCCAAGGCACTAACGCTTTATTTTTAGTGCTAACAGGATAAAACAACAAAAGATGTTCTAGTTTCAGCAAGTTAGCGAACGCGCCAATTGCAAAGCCACCTCGACTTTGCCCATAACCCAAACGACATTTGAAGGGATGAAGCAACTCAGATAGCTGCTCCAGAAAGAAAATCAAATTCCGACTACGGAACCAATTACTTTGTCCTAAATGTTGAAAGGCAATAATGTTTACTTGTTGTTGTATTCCGAGCTCGTAGCCCCAAGGAGAAAAACCCGGAGTTAAATCTTGTACCTGCACATCAGTACCGGAAGGAGAAAATGTAAACAACAATGGCTTGTTAAGATCGACGAGTTCATACTTCACAAACACATCATCAAGTAAATCGTAGCCAGAGATAGGTAAAGCCATCTCTTGTTCTTGTTGAGTAAGAGCTTGCCATTCATCTAACCAGTAAAGTAGCTTCATTTTTTCTCCAAGTGCATCCGCAGTATTTAGACTGGAACTCTATCAAAATGCGTTTAAGCATCCCACGTTGAGACTTAAGAAAGCTCTATTTGAAGCCCAAATGAGACGTATGGAAATGTCTTCGATTGAAGGTATTACTGCGTAAACTAAACCCAAAGTAGGTACGCAAAAACTTGGAGAAAGAGCTAGAGAAAAATCAATTAGAAGTTTCGATAACAGCGGTTAAAAAACAGCAGATACAAAAAAACCGCTGTAAGAACAGCGGTTTTTTTAAAAGTGGCGGAGAGATAGGGATTTGAACCCTAGATACGCTATTAACGTATGCCGGTTTTCAAGACCGGTGCTTTC